>JBDSUT010000277.1:0-18664 GCA_039927595.1 Terrimesophilobacter sp. | reverse complement strand
TGGTTAATCGTGAAAGCAATAAGAAGATTCACTGTTCAACCGGTGCTCCCGGCCTCGCTCAGCGTGCTTGACGAGCTTGCCACCAATTTGCGTTGGTCGTGGCACGTGCCGACACAAGATCTCTTTGCCCAGGTCTCGCCTGAGGCGTGGGAACAATCGGGCCACGACCCGATTGCCCTTCTCGGCACTCTCGATGCCGATCGCATTGCCGCACTTGCGCACGATGATGCTTTTCTTGCCCGCGCTCACTCTCTGCGCGATGATCTGCATGCTTACCTCACAGAACCTCGGTGGTATCAATCGCTGGGCACCGGCGCGCCACCGTCGATTGCGTACTTTTCTCCTGAATTTGGCATAGCTGCCGCGCTCCCTCAATACTCCGGTGGTCTCGGTATTCTCGCGGGTGATCACTTGAAGAGCGCCTCCGATCTTGGTGTTCCGCTCATCGCAGCAGGCCTGTTTTATCACGCGGGATATTTTGCACAGTCCATCTCCCCCGATGGCTGGCAGAAAGAGGCGTACCCCATCCTTGACCCTGATGGCATGCCTTTCACCGTATTGCGGCGGCCAGATGGAACCGCGGCTCAGGTGACACTGGCGCTCCCCGATGCTGGCGCATTGCACGCCCGCATCTGGAAGGTCGCCGTCGGCCGTGTGACACTGCTGCTACTGGATACGGATGTGCCAGACAACGAGGTCGAGTACCGCACCGTGACCGACCGCCTGTATGGCGGCGGTGGCGAGCACAGACTACTGCAGGAGCTTTTGCTCGGCATCGGGGGAGCGCGGGCCATTGCACTGCACTCTGAGCTCACCGATTCGCCCGCGCCGCACGTGTTCCACACCAACGAAGGGCATGCCGGATTCCTCGGCCTCGAACGCATTAGTGACCTTATCGGCGGTGGGCTCACCTTCGCAGAAGCGCTCGAGGTTGTGCGTGCGGGTACCGTCTTTACCACGCACACGCCAGTAGCTGCTGGCATTGACCGATTCGAAGCCAGGCTCGTTGAACGGTACTTCTCTACGGACCTTTTGCCTGGAGTTGAGGTGAACGACGTGCTGGCGCTTGGCGCGGAAAACTACGAGGGCGGTACGCCAGACACCTTCAATATGGCGGTCATGGGCTTGCGGCTTGCGCAACGAGCCAACGGTGTTTCCAAACTTCACGGTGAGGTCAGCCGCCGAATGTTCGGTGCGCTGTGGCCGGGCTTCGACAGCGCAGAGGTGCCCATCACCTCCGTGACGAACGGAGTTCACGCGCCCACCTGGACGGACCGGGCCGTCGTTGAGCTCGCGGAGCGCGCGACAGGGAACCCCGATACGACGACGTGCGATTGGGCATCCGGTGCCATCACGGATGCGGACCTCTGGAGACTTCGGGGGGAGCTTCGTCACAAACTTGTGACCGACGCGCGCCGCCGCATGACTGCGGCATGGGACGAGCAAAATCCGGGTGTCGCCGCACCCGCTTTCTACCAGGGCTTGCTCGACCCTGACGCGTTAACCATCGGCTTTGCGCGGCGAGTACCAACCTACAAGCGGCTCACCCTCATGCTGCACGATCAGGAACGGTTGCGCTCCATTCTGTGCAATCCGGATCGGCCGGTGCAGATCGTGGTCGCAGGAAAGTCCCACCCCGCGGATGACGAAGGCAAGCGTCTCATCCAACAGCTCGTGCGGTTTGCCAACGAGCCCGACATCCGCGGTCGACTCGTATTTTTACCGAACTACGACATCGGCATGGCCAAGGTGCTCTATCCGGGCACCGATGTGTGGTTGAACAACCCTCTTCGCCCCCTTGAGGCGTGCGGCACGAGCGGCATGAAGGCGGCCATGAATGGCTCGCTCAACCTCTCGATACTTGATGGCTGGTGGGCAGAGTATTTCGATGGAGAGAATGGCTGGGCGATCCCGAGCGCAGACGCGGCGGGGGACTCGGCCGAACGCGATGCGCTCGAGGCGGCCTCGCTATACGACTTGATCGAACATCAGGTCGCGCCACGCTTTTACGACCGCAATGACCATGGGGTTCCCGCCCGGTGGGTGGAGCACATTCGACACACCCTCGCGACGCTCTCCCCCGCTCTGTGCGCAGATCGCATGGTGCGTGAATATGTCGAGCGCCTGTATCTCCCCTCGGCCTCGGCCGCCGCATCGTTGATGGTGAATGAGGCTGCTGGCGCGCGGGAACTTGCCGCGTGGAAGGCTCGCATTATTGCTGCTTGGCCAAAGATTTCGGTCAGTCACGTCGAGTCCGGTGGCGTCGATGCTGTGCCAGAGGTGGGCGAGGAACTCCACGTGCGAGCAAAGATTGACCTCGACGGTCTCTCTCAAGACGACGTCGCAGTCGAAGTCCTCTACGGGCGCACTCAGGCACATGATGAACTTGTCGACCCCGAACGTCTCGTGCTCACACCAGACAGCACGGGCGTGGTGGATTCCCTCGGCGCAGGGCTAGTGCAGTTCGGGGGGACGGTGACGTTGTCGAACGCTGGAAGCTTTGGGTACACCGTGCGCGTGATCCCTCGGCATACCGGACTCGTCAGCGATGCAGAACTCGGGCTAGTTGCGACAGCCACGGGTTCGGATCGTGCCTGAGGCCCCACGGGAGAGACCGCACGAGTCTGTGGTGCTCCATGACCTCCACAGCCACATTCGGGCGCGCCCTCGCGCCGTGTTTGATTCGCTCAAGGAGAGGTTTGATCCGGGCGAGAGCGCACAGAGCTTCTTCACCGCGGATGCTGCGGCCTGGCTTGTGATCGTGCAAGGCGGCTGGTGGTACCGGGCCGAGTATCGGATAATTCCGGATGACTTCGGTTCGCGGATCGAACACGTGCTGTTGAACGTTGCGGGCTCGAGCCGTGGGCTTGGCCGACTTGCAGGCCGACGACTCATTGAATCAGCGCCGGCAGAGTTCGAGCGGCTCATCACGTCGCTTCGCGCCGAACTGGAGTGAGCGCTAGTAGGTCTGGCCCTTCGTACACGTTTCCTGTGCCGTACTTTGACCGGTAATGGAGCCTGGCAATTCGACGATCTCCTTTGGCGGCGCCTGCGATGGGTCGACGGGAACGGCGGGCGCATCGGCCTTCACTTCGGAACCGGGGCCGGTTCCTCCCGTTGGTTTCACCGGCTGGTCGTTGATGATGGCAGAGAACAGCGTTGCGGCGTCTGCCGTGACAGGCAGAACTCCTGCCATTCCGTTGCTGTTGCCGAAGTAGGTGGGGTATTGCAGCAACTGGATGTTTTCTGGCGCAATATTCTTCATAGCAAGGGCGATGGAGGCGAGCGTCAACGGGTTACTCAAACTGGTTGACACCTCCATGTTGTCGACGGCAGCTTTCGCGAGCCCGTACACCTTGAGTGGGTCGGAGAGAGTGTCAGCGCTCTTGGCCTGACGCACGAGAGCAGACATGAAGACCTGTTGATTGCTAATGCGTGCAATGTCGGTTCCGCCGGCCACGCCGTATCTGCTGCGTAAAAACATCAGCGCATTCCAACCCTGAAGGGTTTGCTGGCCTGCATCCAAGTTCAACCCAATTTGCCCATCGTGGATCGCGCTAGCGATGCACACATCCACCCCGCCAATAGCGTTCGACATTTCGATCACGCCGTTGAATTCAATTTTCGCGGCAAAGGGAATGGTCACTCCAGTGAGATCCGTGACTGTCTGCACAACACAGGCGAGGCCACCATAGGTGAGAGCAACGTTGAGCTTCGCGGATGACTGTGCGCCCCAATTGCCCTTGCCCCCGACTTTCGGGCAGGAGGGGATGCGCACAAACAGGTCGCGGGGAAAGCTCACGACGGTCGCATTGGTGTGATCAGCAGAAATGTGGAGAAGGATCGTCACGTCGTTGAGGGTCTCGCCACGCTTACCAAATGCGGGGTCACCTTCGCCGCTGTCGCTGCCGACCAGGAGCAGGTTCACTCCGCCCTCAATGGATCCGATGTCTGGCGGTGGGCCCACGGTTTCGCCGATGAGTGAGACACTCGGCTTGGCGGCACTCGCTAGGTTCACCGCGGCAATGCCCACGACCGCTACCGTGCTCACAAGAACCACGGTGACAGCGGCGGCAAGGAGCGTAAGAATTGTGGCCGCCGTGCTTCTCGGACGAAGTCGTCCATGCCGAGCGAGCGTAGGGCCGTCGTCACTGCGAGATCCCTGCGGGTGGAGTTCGGTCACGAACCGATTTTAGGCTCATCCCCCCTGTGAACTGCCTTTATATCGGTTTTGCGTGATCCGTGTGTCCCCTCCGGGTAGGACTGTGACCGCTGACTTTTCTCTAGTTTCGGGGCGTTGATCTCCGCAAGATGAGGTATCCGGTGATGATCGCAAGGCCGCTCGGGGCCAACGACCACATCACCACGCCCAGTAAGCCCATCGTGGCCATCCAGTTTCCTACAGCGATCCAGGAGTCGGTGGCCGTCGTGAGCCAGGACAATCCCAAAATGAGGAGTGCCAGAGCACCGAAGAATACATACATGCCGTATGCCCCCCAGCGCACATAGACGCTTGCCGTGGCCATCCCCACCATGAAGAAGAAGAGGAACATGACAACCAAGATGGAGAAGCGCTCCAGAAGGTTGGGGCCGAGAAAGCCGGGGTTGAACACAGAAACGTCGAGTCCCCACCCGTTGGTGGCATCTTCGATCCAACCGAGCACGGTAATCACGATGGAGTAGGTGATGGACAGAGTCAGGAAGGTGAGTATGGTGCCGACGTAGAAGTCGCGCCGGGTGACGCTATAGCTTTGCGCAAAGGGGAACACCTGATTGATCGCCATCACGGCGAGAACCAGCATGTAGATCAAGAAGTACAAAACTGCCCCATTGAACTCCATGGTGAAATCAGCGGCACGGTCCGGGCGTGATGCGCGGGCCGGCTGAAACATCAATCCGATCAGGAGGGATACGGCGAAGATGAAGCTCATAATCATCCACGGAGCCAGGATCATTTGAAACCTGTTGACGAGGTGAAGTCGCATCACATTCACAACGCGTGTGCGCATGCCTGGTGCGGTTTTCATCGCGGCGGAAAAGGTTGTCGAGGTCATGCGCTGATCTCCGTTTCTGACGCGGGGGATCCGGTCTTTTGGACGATGAGTTGCTGCAGAGACACGGGCGAAAGCTCGAGATCAGCGGCAGCGGCTTCCCGTTTGTCGGCGGGGCTGAGCGCGCCAAGCGTGACGGAGGAGATTCCACCGATGCGCTCGCGGTGAAGCACCGTGCGATTGTGAGCAAAATCGTCGACAGCGCTCGCCTTCCCCACCACTGTTGTCGTGGTTCCGCGGAGGTTATCGGCGGTGTCGTCGATAATGATGCGACCGTTATCGATCACGAGAACGTGCTCGAGCAGGTTGCTTACTTCGTCGATGAGGTGGGTCGACAACACCACCGTGCGTGGGTGCAAAGAGTAATCCGCTAACAGGCGGTCGTAGAACAGGTGCCGGGCCACGGCATCAAGCCCCAAGTACGGTTCGTCGAAGAACGTGAGTGGGGCGCGAGAGGCGAGCCCTATGATAACGCCGACAGAGGAGAGCTGGCCGCGCGAAAGCTTCTTGACTTTGCGGTCAAGGGGCAAGCGAAAGTCGTCGATGAGGGTTTCAGCAAAGTCGGCATCCCAGTTCTGAAAGAACCACGGGGCACTTTTCATCACGTGTTTGACTCGAAAGTCATCCGGGTACTTTTGGCTCTCCTTGATGAAACAGACGTTCTGGAGTACGCGAGCGTTCTCCGCGGGAGTCTCCCCGAACACGCGGATGTCGCCGGAGGTCGCAAAGTCCTGCCCGGTGAGCAGCTGCATGAGCGTGGTCTTGCCGGCCCCGTTGCGTCCGAGTAGGCCACAAATGGTGCCATCCTCAATTCGAAAACTCACGTTGTCGACTGCGCGGGTTGACCCGAAGCGTCGGGTGAGGTCGGTGACCTCGATTGCGGCGGTCATCGTTTTCCTTCTTTCATGATCATGGTGGCTAGTTGCTCTGCACTGATTCCAAGATTGCTGGCCTCGTTCAGGAGGGGTCGAATGTATTCGCTGGGGAAGGTTTTTCTTCTCTCTGCGAGGATGGCGTCTCGAGCTCCCTCCGTGACGAACATTCCGATTCCGCGCTTCTTGTAGAGGATTCCCGTGTCGACGAGAACGTTGACGCCTTTGCCTGCGGTGGCAGGGTTGATGCGATAGAACGCTGCGTACTCGTTGGTGGAGGGAACTTGTGCGTTTGCGGGAAGCGCGCCGCTGAGGATGTCATTCTCGATGTGATCCGCGATCTGAAGAAAGATCGGTCGTGAATCGTCCACGTGCACCTCTCATTCGAAGGGGGGATATTTGCATGTTAGTTAGCTACTTGACCAACTAACCAGTTAGCCTTGAATTTGTCAAGCCAGCATTCCTCGTCCCAGCTTTTGCCGCACTGGCATGCGGCGACACTGCGTAGGCTGGTCACGTGCCAGAACTCCATCACCTGACCGCGCGGGAGCAGTGGACGGCTCTGCAGCGGGGGGAGATAGCTCCGACAGAACTCGTCACCCACTACCTCGACCGAATCGAGCGCCTCGACGGCACGCTCGGAGCGTTTTTGACCGTCACGCCGGAGGCCGCCCTTGCCCGAGCACACGCCCTAGAGCGTGCACCCAAATATCCTGGCGCGCTGTGGGGCCTGCCCTTCGCAGATAAAGACCTCGTGGCGCGCAAAGGTGTGCGCACCACGTACGGCTCCAGGCTCCTCGCCGAGAACGTGCCAGAGGTGTCTGACGAACTCGCTACCGTTCTGGACGACGCTGGGGGAGTGAGTCTCGGCAAAACAAACACGCCAGAGTTCGGGCTCCCGAGTTACACCGAAAACCTCGTCGGCAAGCCAGCCCGAAACCCCCACGACACGACGCTTGGCTCTGGTGGCTCCAGTGGTGGTGCAGCCGTTGCGGTCGCGGCCGGGCTGCTGCCGATCGCACCCGGATCAGATGGCGGCGGCTCCATTCGCATTCCCGCAGCTGCCTGTGGCCTCGTCGGGGTCAAACCCTCCCGTGGACTCATACCCAGCGGCAGTGGGATCGGGTCACTCGCCGGGCTAGGGGTGCCCGGCCCCATCGCGCGCACGGTCGCGGATGCCGCCATGCTTCTCGACGTCATGGTCGCGGGCGGTGAGTACCCTTTCACGCTGCGCGCGCCACGATGGGAAGGCGGTGCTCTTCTCAACGCGGCCGTACGGGGGCAGGGCCGGTTCCAGCTTGGGGTGATGACGAACTCACCGTGGGAGAGCGCGTACGACATTCAGGTTTCACCGGAAGCAACCGATGCTCTTGAGCTCGCAGTGCGCGAGCTTGATGCGTTAGGCCACGGCCTCGAATCGCTCACGCTCGACCCCGACGACAGCTTTTCTCCCGCATTCCGTACGGTGTGGCAGGCCGGTGCGGCCGGAATTCCCGCGGAAGGCAAAGCGCTTGAACTACTGGAGCCTCTCACCCGGTGGCTTGTGGGGCGCGGACGCGAACTCAGTGCACGACAACTCGCCGACGCTCTCACTGCGCTGTCACTCTTCGAGCGTTCAGTGATCCGACAGTTCTCCGGGTTTGACGCTGTGCTCACGCCCGCGCTTGCGATGACCCCGCGACCCATCGGCTGGTACGACCCGGAAGACGGCGAACGCAACTTTGCCCAACAGGTGCAGTACACGCCGTTCACGTCCTTCGTAAACGTGGCCGGGTTGCCCGCGATGACGCTTCCGGTTTCTATGACTCAGGGTGGCCTACCGATGGGGGTGCAGCTCATCGGCCGCCCCGGCGGTGAACACGTGTTGCTGGCCCTCGGCGCACAACTTGAGCGCCGCCTGCGGTGGCAGGATCGGCATCCGCCTCAGTGGTAGGGGGTCACGTTAGGTGATGTACCCGCCGCGTCGAAGCCCAGCTTCAATTTCGAATCGGTTTGTGGTGCCGTTGCGACCGGCCGCGATGTAGAGCGGAATGAAGGTGAGACCGTAGCGTTTCCACTGGGCGCGGTGCACAGCTTCGTGCGCGAGAACCCCCGGTGAGAGCGCATTGTTTGTAAGAAAAACCGCACCGATGGTCGTGCCCCCGCGACCGAATGCCCACCGCGGGCATTTGCGCGCCACAATCACGCCACCCGCCGGTCTAATTCGGCCCAAACTTAGTGTTGTTCCCCAGAGCAAGCCGCATGCTGTCGCGAACCAATACCCTGGTCGCGCGATCACGGGGTGCAAAAAAAATGCTCGAAGCCATCGTGAACGAGAGGCACGCAGGACGAGCGTTTGCGCCCCGCGCTCCCACCGAGATCCAGCAATGGTCATGGTGACTGTTGTAGCACGCGCTCGCGCTGTTTTGCGCATTTCAGCAGGAGGGCGGGCGGGCGCAATACAGTGTTGATATGCCCGGTTTTCCTTCGCGTGTAGCGTTCGTGTCAATGCACACGTCCCCTGCCGCGCAGCCGGGCACAGCGGATGCCGGAGGAATGAACGTGGCCCTGCGATCGCTCGCAACCGAGCTAGCCGTGCGCGGAGTGCAGGTCGAATTACTCACGCGAGCGCAAGGGGAGCCGAGCGAACGCGAACTCGAACCTGGTGTCATCCTGCACGAGATTGCGGTCGGCGCACGTGGCCCGATCGCGAAAGAGGATTTGGCCGCGGTTTCCGACGAGTTCGGTGAGGCCGTTGCGCGACTCGCACGGCGATCAGATGCCGCATTTGACCTCATTCACGCTCACTATTGGCTGAGTGGAATAGCGACACTTCCCGTGGCGCTGGAGCTTGGTCTGCCCTTTGTGCAAAGTTTTCATACGATCGCGGCAATGAAAAACGCGCTTTCGGGGCACGGTGCTGCTTCAGAATCGGATCGGCGCCTCCATTCGGAAAGCTACCTCGCGGCTCAGGCGACGGCAATTATCGCAGGCTCGGCTGCCGAGGCGACGTTTCTGATTGATGAGGTGCGGGCTCCGGCCGACCGCGTGTGGGTTATTCCGCCCGGTGTCGACATAGACCTGTTTCGGCCGAACCGGGAGGGTGCTGAAGAGAGGGTGCGGAGGCAGTGGCTGATCGCGCCTGACAGACCGATAATTGTGGTGGCCGGCCGCGTTCAACCTCTGAAAGACCAGGAGTTGGCTATTCGCGCAGTCGCGGCAGTGCACCGGAAAACTGATCATGCACCCGTGCTGGTCGTCGCGGGTGAGGCAACTCCCGGCGATGAGAGTTACCTCGCTGGTCTGTATTCGCTCACCGAAGAGCTGGGCCTCGAAGAGCATGTGCGTTTCACCGGGGCGTTAGGGAGGGAGGCGCTCGCCGAGTTGTTTGCCGCAGCCGATCTCACACTCGTGACCTCGCACAGTGAAACGTTCGGACTCGTCGCGTTGGAATCGGCCGCCAGTGGCACCCCGGTAATCGGATTCCGGAGCAGTGGGATGGTGGAGTCCATCGCGGAAGGTGTCTCGGGCTCACTCGTTGATTCGCGAGAGCCTCGGATATGGGCTGACGCGATTTCCTCGCTGCTTGGCGACGAGCTGGCACGGGAAGAGTTGTCGGGATCCGCTCGCCATCACGCTCTCGGCTTCACCTGGGCAGCCTCCGCGACAGCGCTGCTCGGTGTGTACGGCAGCCTCTAGCCTCGGTACTCCTCAAACAATCGCAGCCATATCTCACTCATTGTGGGGTACGCGGGTACGGCATGCCAGAGGCGATCTAGGGGCACCTCTCCCACGATCGCAATAGTGGCCGCGTGCAGCAGCTCGCCAACATCCTGACCCACGAAGGTCATACCGATGATCACCTTTCTGTTCTCATCGACGATCATCCTGACCTGCCCCCTGTAGCCGCCCGCGTGCAAACTTGCGCCGGCCACTCGACCCAGATCGCGGTCAATCACGCGGATGTCGATTCCCGCTTTTCGCGCGGAAGCTTCGGTGTAACCGACGGAGGCAACTTCCGGATCGGTGAACGTCACTTGCGGGACTGCGTGACGGTCAGCGGTAGCTACGAAGCGCGACCAGGGCTCATGGTCGACGGCCTCGCCGCGCGCGCGGGCAGCGATCACAGCGCCGGCGGCTCGTGCCTGGTACTTTCCTTGGTGCGTGAGCAGAGCGCGATGGTTGACATCGCCCACCGCGTACAGCCAGTCGATGCCGGGCACGCGCATGGTGTCGTCGACCTCAATCCAGTCACCGTCACGGAGGCCCACTTCATGCTGGCCGATCGCGTCGAGGCCAAGCCCATGGGTGCGAGGCGCCCGGCCAGTGGCCACCAGTAGCTCGTTCGCAGTGATCGTGCTGCCGTCATCCATGGTGATGGTGACGAGTCCATCGTGGCGGCGCACGGAGGTGGCCTCGACTCCGAGCAGCACCTCGGCCCCAAGATCTTCGAGGCCTTGTTTCACCATTTCGCCAGCGAAGGGCTCATCTCCGCTCAGGAGGCCACCGCGCGCAAAAAGGATGACCGCTGCGCCAAGTCCGGCATAGGCGGTGGCCATCTCTACTCCCACCACCCCTCCGCCCATAATTGCCAGTCGGTCATGAATCTCCTGGACGCTTGTGACTTCGCGACTCGTCCACGGTTGGGAGTCGCGAAGGCCAGAAATGTCGGGGATGCGCGCAGACGTGCCCGTGCACACTGCCACAGCGTGTTGCGCGGTGAGAACAAACTCGGAACCGTCTTCGTGCGTGACAGTCACCTCTTTCTCACCTGAAATTCTCCCGATACCGCGAATGAGGTCAACGCCGGCTGAGGCCAACCATTCGACTTGCAGCTCGTCATTCCACTGATGTGACGCTTTGTCTCTGCGTGCCAGCACCGCTTTGACGTCCAGTTCGCCCGTGATGGCCTGTCGCGCCCCGCTCACGCGCTGGGCCGCTCGGAGCGCGGCCGCACTGCGAAGGAGTGCCTTCGACGGCATACACGCCCAGTAGGAGCATTCGCCGCCTACAAGTTCGGCTTCTATGATGACGACGCGGAGACCACCGGCGGTGGCCCGATCAGCAACATTCTCGCCGGTAGCCCCAGCACCGATCACGATGAGGTCGTAGGCATCCATTCACCGAGACTACGCTCGCCCACTGAGAATGGCCCGCTACCGCGCGTCACCGACCGACGAACTTTGCCGGCTGGCGGGTGAAAAACGACTCCATGCCGATGCGAGAATCTTCGGTGCCAGCGAGGCGCACAAGCTCCGGCAGCAGGGCGGCTTCGGCGGCTACATCGCCTTCCCGAATGGCAATCCGGGCGTTCGCCAAAGTTGCCTGCACTGCGAGAGGCGCTTGTGCAGCAACCCGGTGAGCTATCTCGAGACCTCTGACATAGTGTTCACCGTGGGGGACGATCTCCTGCACGAGACCGATTCGCAGTGCTTCTGCGGCATCGAAGGTGTCACCAGTGAGAAGCCAGCGCATCGCATTTCCCCAACCAACTGCACGGGGAAGACGGATGGTTGCGCCGCCGAAGGGAAGAATGCCGCGACTTACTTCGATCTGGCCGAACACGGTGGAATCTGCGGCGACCGCGATATCACTTGCCAGAATTAATTCAATGCCGAGGGTCAGGCAGGTGCCCTGCACCGCCATCACAACCGGCTTTCTCACTGCGCACCCGTCAACCGCCCAGGGGTTAATGCCACCCTCTGGCACCATCTCGAGCCCACCAGTGACAATGCGTGGCCCCACATCGGCAAGGTCGAGTCCACCCGTGAAATGGTCTCCGTGCGCAAACACAAAACCGACGCGCAGTTCGGGGTCGCGGTCAAGTACCCCATACGCGAGTGACAACTCCTGAAGCAACTGCAGGTCTGCAGCATTGCGCTTGTCGGCGCGGTTGAACCCAATCAGCAGAACGTGGCCGTCGCGTTCTACCGTGATGCGGGCACCGGAATTGCCGTGTTCAGTCATGCTGCCAGCCTAGGCCGGAGTGTGGGAACTGGCATGCGCGCTGGCACATGCCAGCGATCGGGGTCACACCGTCAGCGCGCCAATGATGCGCAAGATCGACGGCAGATCATCCGCAGCCGCCGTGGGCGTTGCTGGCGCGAACTCGCAGATTCCTGCACCCGCCAAATTGAACTCCGAAACAACTGCTTTGATTGTCTCCACCAGCGTCGCCAGCGACACACCAAACGGCTCTGGATAGTCGAGCGAGGTGAACTCCGCGGGGTCGAGGACGTCTAAGTCGACGTGCAGGTACACGGCGCTGGCACCGGTGGCACGGATGGCAGTCACGAGTGACTCAGCGTTGAGTTCGGCCGGAGGCAGCATCCGGATGCCCTGATCAGAAATCCACTGCGCTTCGCCCTCGTCGAGAGCACGCGTTCCGGCGAAAATGATGTGTGTGCTGGGTAAGGGGTTATCGAGGGCGAGGGAGGCGAATCCTTCGCCCATCATGGATCGCGTCACCATGCCGTGAAAAGCACCCGACGGAGAAGTTTCTGGCGAATTGGCGTCGGGGTGTGCATCGATCCAGATGAGGGCAAGGTCGCCCGGATGCCGCGAATGCGCGTGTGATACGGGGGAGAGTTCCACCCCGCAGTCTCCGCCGATCGTGACAACGGTGCCGGAGAGTCGAGTGAGCGCATCGGCGATACGATCGCGCACAGTCTGGATCGCGCTGAGCCGACTCACTCCGCTGCCGAGGCTCTCGCCAGCACCCAGCGGAATGTCAATCACCCTCGTCGACGTGGCGGGCAGATCGCCCATGATCGCGTTGGCGCCATCGGAGAGATGCAGGGCTCTGGTCGAACCGGAGCCCTGCCACTGCGCTGCAACAAGAAATTGCAGTCCCATCGCTGTGAACTACTCTCCCGCGGTCACGGCCTTCTGGGGGTCGGTGCCCGCCTTCAACGCTGCCAGTCGCGCGTCGACTTCGATCTCCTTGTCGGTGTCGGCAAGTTGCTCGAACTGGGCGTCCAGACTTGACGCGGCGAGCTCTTGCTGGCCGAGCACCTTCGCCTCTTCGCGACGAATCTTCTCCTCGAAGCGACCGATTTCGCTCGTCGGGTCCAGCATGTCGATGCTCTTCATGGCATCCATGACCTGCTTCTGCGCATTGGCGGTCTTTGCTCGAGCAATCAGCTCATCGCGCTTAGAAGAGAGCTCATTGAGCTTTCCGCGCATGCCGTCGAGGCCCCTCTTGAGCTTGTCCACGACCTCGCCCTGGCTGGCAATCGTTGGAGCGGCTTCCTTGGCTTCTTTTTCTGCTGCCATCTGACGTCCGAGAGCAACCTTCGCGAGGTTGTCGAATTTATCAGCGTCAGTCGCGTTTCCGGCGGTGCGAAGCTCATCAGCTTTGCGGCTTGCGGCGAGCGCCTTGCCGCCCCAATCTTGGGCGTTTGATACATCTTCTGCGTAGTCCTGCTCGAGGAGGCGAAGGTTGCCGATGGTCTGCGCTATGGCACTTTCAGCCTCAGCGATGCTGCTCGAGTAATCGCGCACCATCTGGTCGAGCATCATGGCGGGATCTTCTGCCGCGTCGAGCAATGCGTTGATGTTGGCTTTTGCCAGCTGGGCGATCCTGCCGAAAATGGACTGCTTTACCATCGTGTTTCCTTCCATCGAAAGTCGAGAGGTTCATCCAAAGGTAGCGGAGCGAGGTGTACGTACGCCACGCAGTTTTGCATGTAGTCATTTACACGGCGACCGGAAGGCTGCAACAATGAGCCCGTCACAGTCATCGCGGTTGTGGCGAGTTCCGAAAGGAAAAGGAAATTTAATATGTCAAACGTTGACAAAAAAACGGCAAACTGGCGGCTTTTCGGAGGCGGCGGATTGCTGCTTGGCGGCATTCTGTGGCTGCTTGCCTTGATCATCAACTCGGGTGACGCCACGAAATGGTTCACCGTCATCGGACTCATTATTATGGCGATTGGCTTCTTCATCGTCGCATGGGGTGAGACGGGATCCAATGGTGCGGTGGGCGGAGACATTCTCGGAAAAATTGGGTTGTGGGCGGCAGCGCTCGGAACCTTGCTGTGGGCACTCACGCCATTCTTCGGGGGAGCTTCAACCGGTTTGATGGTGGTCATTGCCATTCTGATCGTCGTCGGCACGCTCATTGCCGCCGTCGTCATCATGCAGAAGGGTGTGGCCCGCGGGCTCGCCAGATGGGCGATGTTCCTCGTCTTCCTGCTCGCGCTGCTCTTCTTCATCGGAGTGGTCGGAGGGGTGGCGGCGCTGACCAGTTCGGTGATCACGATTATTTTCGCTATCGTGGTGGCACTTACTGGATTGCTCTACCTCCTCAACCGGAAGTAGGCCTTTCCGTAAAAAACGCGCGATCGCTGCCCCAACGATGTGGCAGCGATCGCAGCGTTTAACGGGCGAAAACGTTTATCGAAGAACGATGGTGCGACCGGGTGCGGTGATGAGAAAACTCTCCCCTGATTCGGAGACATCCGGTACGAACGTCAGCTCGGCGCTCACCTCATACGAGCCGGCACTGAGCGGCGGCAGGTTGTCGCGAAAATGACCGCTCGCGTCGTCTTCAGGCGCGCATTCCACAGGGTTGAAAGAAGCATCGAACACGGATGACTGACCCGGTTCCAAATCAACTGCTTTCAGCGCGGGAAGCGCGGCGCGATCCGTGTGCCACACCGTCATGCCATCTCGTGAGAGCACCACCGTGGGAGCAACAGCGGTCATACCGCTCACGCGAGAGGGCCCCGTGTTGGTGAGAGTGACCGTGCCCCCCACTTCCTGGCCATTCGTGGGCGCGGAGTCCGAAAAGCTCACCGATATCGTCAGACCAAGCGAATTTGGTTCCGCGGTGAACGCAGGCGCACCGCACACGCTCACGGCGAGAAGCCGAGCGTCGAAGGACTTCGCCGCGGTGTCTCTGGCGCTACCGCCCGAGTCCTGCGACGATTCGGGAGCCGTCGCCATGACGCTTGAACTTGAGGCACCATCGTGACCCGCTTGCAGGGCGGGCAGTATCGTGATGCCGAGAGTGGCAACTCCGACAACAGCCAGCACAGAAACGGAGGAGAAAGCGATCTGTTTCGGCACCCGACGCGCGCGCGCTTTTCGCACAATGGCCTCGGGGTCAATGCTTTTAGCAGGCATGCTCGCTGACGAGAGCATCGCCTTGCGAAATTCAGACTCAGATGCCACGGTTCCCACGTCCCTTCAGCTCCTCGCTTGTGCCATCGCTCAACGACACAGCGAGTTTCGCCAGCGCATCACTGAGGTACCGTTTCACCGCGCCGACACTAATCCCCAGTTGCTCCGCAACGTCATCAACCTTGAGGTCTTCGTAGTACCTCAAAACTACGCACGCACGCTCTCGCGGGTACAGATCATTCAGTCTGTTCAGAAGATCGATGCGCACGTCGCTGGACGGGGTCTCCGTGTCCACGAGATCTGGCGTGACCTCGAGGTGTGCAATCCTGCGCCATCGTGAGCGGCGCCGTCCGCCATCCAAGTAGGTGTTGAGCACCGCCTTGCGCACGTAGGCCTCCGCGCTGCTTACCGTGAATCCGTTACGGAGGCGGCCGAATGTCTTCACGAGGGCATCCTGCACGAGGTCGGCAGCATCGTCAGCGTTTCCGCACAGCAGAAACGCGTACCTCTGAAGCGCGGTGCCACGCTCAGCAACCAGCTCGGTGACGACCTTCTCCCAGGCGGGGGCACCCGACACCGTGGTCGACCTCGCCTTCGCGGCTTTCGCTTGCACGGACAACCTTTCGTTCGCAGACCCCATTCTTGCGGGTTGAATGCGAAAGAGCTCTGCGGATTGCCGGGGAAGCGATAGCTCCAAGTCGGGCAAAAAGATGCTCATACCTACTAAGACGCTAAAGACGCCAAAAAGGTTGGGGTGTGGTGGCTAGATCTTCTCGAGCCGAGCGCGGATGTCCGCAAGTTGACGGGGTAGAGCCTTCGGAAGTCGATCACCGAATGTGGAAAGGAACTTCTCAGTGCCGTCCAGCTCATCAAGCCACGCGGTGGAGTCGATAGCGAAAAGTTCTTCCCAATCCTTATCGGTCACGTCGAGACCGTCGCGGTCAATTCCGCCGTCACGCGGCACTAAGCCCAGCGGGGTGTCAACTGCGCCAGTTTGAGCATCCACTCGTTCCAAAATCCAGGCGAGCACTCGCGCGTTTTCTGCAAAGCCTGGCCACAGGAAGCGACCGTCGTCGCCCTTGCGGAACCAGTTCACCTGGAAGATACGCGGAACGACGGCACTCTTGCGCAGCGTCTCGCCCATGCCAAGCCAGTGTGACCAGTGGTCGGCCATGTTGTAACCGCAGAACGGCATCATGGCGAAGGGGTCGCGGCGAAGCTCCCCGACCTTGCCCTCGGCAGCGGCTGTGCGCTCAGATGAAATTGTGGCACCCATGTACACGCCGTGCTCCCAGTCGCGAGCCTCAACGACGAGGGGAACGTTGCTCGCGCGACGACCGCCGAAGATTATCGCGTCCAAGACAACGCCGTTCGGGTCATCCCACGAATCGGCGATCGACGGTGCCTGGTTTGCCGCGACGCAGAAACGCGAGTTGGGGTGTGCTGCCGGAACGCCAGACTCCGGGGTCCAGTCATTTCCCTGCCAATCGATCAAATGATCGGGAGGAGTCTCGGTCAGTCCCTCCCACCACACGTCGCCGTCATCGGTGAGGGCCACGTTGGTGAAAATGGTGTTGCCCCAGATGGTTTCGATCGCGGTCGCGTTCGTTTCGGGGCTCGTGCCAGGGGCAACTCCAAAGAAGCCGGCCTCCGGATTGATCGCGCGAAGGCGACCGTCTGGGCCCGGGCGCAGCCACGCAATGTCGTCGCCGATAGTCTCGACTTTCCAACCCGGGATGGTGGGGCGAAGCATGGCGAGGTTCGTCTTGCCGCATGCGGAGGGGAACGCTGCTGCGAGGTGGAACACGCGGCCACGCGGGTTCGTCAGTTTGAGAATGAGCATGTGCTCGGCGAGCCACCCTTCATCGCGAGCGATGACGGAAGCAATGCGCAGTGCGAAAGACTTCTTGGCGAGAAGAGCGTTGCCGCCGTAGGCGGATCCGAACGACCAGATTTCACGACTTTCGGGAAAGTGGGTGATGTATTTGGTTGAGTTTGACGGCCACGGTACGTCTTTCTCACCCTCGGCCAAAGGGGCACCGATGCTGTGAACCGCAGGCACCCAACGTGTGGCGGGACCGATGAGGGCGAGCGCACTCGCTCCCATCCGGGTCATGATTTTCATGCTTGCAACCACATAAGGGGAGTCAGTGATCTGGATGCCGAGTTGAGCAAAGGGGCTTCCTAGTGGGCCCATGGAGAACGGTATAACGTACATCGTTCGACCGCGCATGCTGCCCTCAAACAGCCCATTGAGGGTCTCGCGCATTTCGGCGGGGGCCACCCAGTTGTTTGTTGGCCCGGCGTCTTCTTCTTTCTCAGAGCAAATGAAGGTTCGGGATTCGACGCGGGCGACATCCTTCGCATCACTGCGTGCGAGGAAGCTGTAGGGGCGGTGCTCAGAGTTCAAGCGTGTGAGAGTACCCGACTCAATCATCTGGCGGGTGAGTCGGTCGTACTCCTGAGAGGAGCCATCGCACCAGTGGATGGCGTCAGGTTGCGTCAGTTCGGCAATGGATTCGACCCACGCGATGACAGAGGCTGGCACGCCCTCTGGCATTACGCCACTCCCACGCGTTTCGACATCAGTTGATCCGTCTGTGCGTTCGGGGGCAGTGAGCGTCATGGTCGGTCTCCTAAAGAAAATCGCTTCTCATTACATATTGCGCCATTTTCCCGTGGTTTTACCGGGAAACTGGTGGAAAGAACGCCAAAAGTTTCACTAAAGTGGAATTCATGACCGATCTTGTGACGTTAGGGCAGCGCATCCGCCACTTCAGGTCCGTTGCCGGTTTCACTCTCGACCAACTCGGTTTAGAAGTGGGAATCGCCGGAAGCCAACTCTCCCTCATGGAGAATGGGCGACGCGAGCCACGGTTGTCGCTTCTCCAATCTATCGCAGCGACTCTCGGAATTGAGACGTCAGATCTCCTTGATACCCGCCCGCCCACAGCGCGGGCGGCGATGGAGATCGAGTTGGAGCGGATGCAGCGCAGCGCCGTCTACGCGGGCCTCGGGCTGCCCACCATCCGGCCATCCCGCACGATGCCCGATGACAATCTTGAGGCACTGGTGGGTCTTCACCGCGAACTTTCCCGCCGCGCGAAGGAAGCCATCGCCACGCCAGAGGAGGCGCGTCGCGCTAATACAGAACTCCGGCAGTACATGCGCACACAAGACAACTTCATGCCCGAGATTGAGGATCTTGCCCAAGAGCAGTTGCGTCAGGTTGGCCACTCAACGGGCGCGCTCACGCACCGCTCGGTGAGCCTTATGGCAAAGAATCTGGGTTTTGATCTCTTCTTCGTTGCTGACCTCCCCCACTCCACACGGTCGGTCACTGATCTTGAAAATGGCCGAATCTACCTTCCACCGGCGTCGATACCTGGTGGTCACGGTTTGCGCTCGATGGCACTTCAGGCTCTCGCACATCGGTTGCTTGGCCACCATGAGCCGGAAAGTTACGCAGAGTTTTTGCGTCAACGACTCGAGATCAACTATTTCGCGGCCGCGTGTCTCATGCCGCTTCGCCAGTCGGTAGATTTCTTGACGGGCGCGAAGGCGGAGCGAAACCTTGCCGTCGAAGATTTTCGCGATGCGTTCGGTGTGACCCATGAGGCGGCGGCCCTTCGCTTC
>JBDSUT010000276.1:0-2053 GCA_039927595.1 Terrimesophilobacter sp. | reverse complement strand
CCCCCGATAGCGGGTATGGCGTGTAACGACACGGAAGAGTTAGATTTGCTATTCGACGCGAAGACTTTTCTCATACCCGAGGTGAGGCACGCGTCGTTCGGGGGAACAACTTTAGGGGGGAGTTCCGTGGCTTCATTGACTGAAATTCTGATTCTTCGCGGTGTCATGCCGATTGAGAGTCTTGACAGCATTCCTGGTGGCTGGGGCGAGGAAGAAATTTCTGTGCGCGCCTTGGTAAAGCAGGGTGTTCTCACCGAAGCTCAGGTGGCTTCTGCGCGTGCAGCCCAAGCGGGTCTGCCGTTCGTGGAGTTGCTGGAATACCCGGTCGATCGCACTGCAGTATCTCTGGTCGCAGCTTCGCTGTGCCGTCGTCACGAAGTGTTGCCGATTGCTATGAGCGGGGACTCCCTAACTCTCGCCATGGTGGATCCTGGCAACGTCTTCGCCATTGACGATGTGCGCGCGGCGACGCGGCTGCAGATACATTTGGTCGTTGCCGAGCGCTCCGACCTTCTCAGTGCGATCGACCGTTTCCACCGCGCTGACGGTGAACTCAGCGATCTCACCAGTGAGCTTGAAGAAGAAAGCGCGGGCACCGACCTCGCCATCGCCGGGCAGCAGGAGGCTCAGCAGGATGACGCACCTATTGTGCGTTTCGTTAATCTGCTGATCAGCCAGGCCATTCAGGACCGCGCTTCTGACATCCACATTGAACCGGCCGAGCGGGTGATGAATGTTCGCTACCGCATTGACGGTGTGTTGCACGAGATGCAGCAGGCGCCGAAAGCGATCCAGAACGGTGTCATCTCCCGTCTGAAGATCATGAGTGACATCGATATTGCTGAGCGCCGCAAGCCGCAGGATGGCCGCATGTCGGTCAGTCACGGTGGCCGCAAGATTGATCTTCGTGTCGCAACATTGCCGACAGTGTGGGGCGAGAAAGTTGTCATGCGTATTCTCGACAACTCTGAGTCGAGCATGTCGCTCAATGATCTTGCGATGCTCGACTACAACATGTCGGCGTACAGGTCTTCGTTTACGAAGCCGTACGGAATGATTTTGGTTACCGGGCCAACTGGTTCGGGTAAGTCGACAACTCTGTACACGACCTTGCATGCGGTGGCGAAGCCCGAGATCAATGTGATTACCGTTGAGGACCCGGTGGAGTTCCGCATGCCCGGTATCAACCAGGTGCAGGTGAACCCGAAGGCTGGCCTCACTTTTGCGAGTGCGCTGCGCTCCATTCTTCGGTCTGACCCGGATGTCGTTCTGATCGGTGAGATCCGTGACCAGGAGACGGCGCAGATCGCGGTCGAGGCCGCACTTACTGGCCACCTCGTGCTGTCTACGCTGCACACGAACGACGCACCCAGTGCGATCGTTCGACTTACGGAGATGGACATCGAGCCATTCTTGGTCGGGTCTGCTTTGGACGCGGTTGTCGCTCAGCGGCTCGCGCGTCGACTGTGTGATCGGTGCAAGGAGGCGTTCCAGCCCAGCCCGGCCGAGTTGGTGCACCTGCGGGTGGGCTTCGATCCGAGTCAGCCGCTCCCTACGTTGTTCAAGCCGATCGGGTGCCAGACCTGCTCTGGCACGGGATATCGGGGTCGTATTGCGATCCACGAGGTCATGATCGTGTCGGAGGAGATTGAGCGTCTTGCTGTGGAGCGAGCCTCTGCAGCAGAAATTGGCCGTCTTGCGCAGCAACAGGGAATGATCCCGCTGCGTATGGATGGTTGGATGAAGGCTCAAATGGGCTTGACGTCGATCGAAGAGATTTTGCGGGTGGTCGCCTAATGTGGGCGACGAGGTCCTGAGGGGGAACCTGATGAGCAAGCAAATACACGAGATTCCGGTCATGGGGGACGGTGACAATCTCCGGCCGCGCACCGATGCGGCGCCTTCCCACGCGCTGCCCACGGTGACGCCGCCGGTGGCGCCCACGGCATACCAGACCGCACCGCCACCCGCGATGCCCGGCATGCCGAGCCCGCAGGCTGCCGTGCCACCGGTACCGCAGCAGGCGGCGCCGATGATGCCGCCACCTGTCGCC
>JBDSUT010000275.1:0-6820 GCA_039927595.1 Terrimesophilobacter sp. | reverse complement strand
GGTCAGGCCACAAGCGTTAGCCTGATCGACGCTTTTGCCGATCTGTTGCGCCCACTGGATTCCAGCCTGGTAGTAGTTGACGAAGTCAACACTCTGCTCGCGCTCTTCGGTGTCGGTGAACGACGAGAATCCGATGTCAAAGGTGTCACCCTTGACGCTCGGGATGATCTTGTCGAAGCCAGAGATCTGGTAGTCCGCCTTCAGGCCCAGCTTGGCCACCATGGCGTTGCCGAGGTCAACCTCCCAGCCGATCGGGTTTCCGGCCTCGTCCTTGTACTCGTTGGGAGCATAGGTGGGGTCCATTCCGATAACGAGTTTGCCGGACTTCTTAATGTCGTCGGGCAGCAGCGCTGCGGCTGCCGAGTCAACGCCCACTGCTGGGGCGTCGCCGCCCGTGCTTGGCCCTGCCGGAGTGCTGTTATCCACACAGCCGGTGAGCAAAAGTGCTGCGACGGCAATAACGGCCGGCAGCGCGAACTTGTTGCGCATTGTGGTTCCTTCTCTATTCCTGGTGAATGGTGCGGCCGGTGGAAGAAAGCAAATTTGAGCAACTATGCGTGCGCCATCGTCACGCCGACAGTGAAAGCCTACTCCCGGCCCTCCGCAGGATCCCCGCGATTGAGGGGCTACCTTCTGCGAAACAGCAAAGTTTCTGACAAATACCCGCGTTTCACTGGGGCTTTGCGCCGCTCACCGCCTTCGCATTGGCCTCATAGGAGGTGTTCGTCGACTCAAAAAAGTTCACCAATTCGTAGGTGTCGTTCGCCGTCGCCATCCACTTTGCCGGGTTGGTTACCTTATATTCCGGATCGAAACCGAGCTCTTCGAGTCGACGATCGGCGAGGTACTTCACGTACTGATTGATATACGTCGCGTTGAGGCCAAGGATGCCGCCTGGCAGCAGGTCACGATTGTATTCCTCTTCCATTTCGACGGCGTCTACAATCATCTGTTTGATCTCCGCGGCAAACTCCGGGGTCTGCAACTCAGGATTTTCTTCGAGCACCGTGAGAATGAGGTTGATGCCGAACTTGAGGTGAAGCGACTCGTCGCGGATCACCCAGTCCATGAGTGAACCAAAGTTGCGCAACAAGTTTCGCTGGCGGAAGCTGAGTGCCACCATGAAGCCCGAGTAAAACCAGATTCCTTCAAGGATGATGTTGTACGCCACGAGGTTGCGAACGAAATCTTGCTTGCCCTCGACCGTGTTGATATCGAGTGTCTGCTCGGTCATCCGCTTAATAAAGTTCACCTGAAACTCTTCTTTGCGCGCCATCGACGGCACGTTGACGTGCGAGCCATAGGCAGCCTCGCGGTCAATCGGGAAGGTCTCAAGCACATACTCGAAGCTCATGCAGTGGTTGGCTTCCTCCCACATTTGCTTCGCAAGGTAGAGGTGACACTCGGCAGCGTTGATGTACGGGTAGACCCCGAACGCGAGCGCCTTGTTGACGAGCAGCTCGTTCGGGTTGAAGTAACTCATGAGGAAGGTGATGGCGTGGCGTTCCTCATCCGTCATCTTCTTGAAGTCGGCGATGTCCTGGTCGAGTTGGATCTCGTTGGGGAACCACGTGTTTGCTACCGCTTGGTCGTAAAGATCCATTGCCCACTGGTATTTGACCGGCTTGAGCAACAGGCCCTCTTGCACGCCCGTTCCGAGAATCCCTGACATAAGTTTCGCTTCCTTCACTTTGTTACTGGTCATCGATTGTGTCTGTTAAACGAGGTGTTGCTGCTCGTCGAAACCTATTGGCAGCTATCGCACTGCAGCTCGTCCATGGGGTCAGACGGGACGAAGTATTCCTCTTCGTTCACAGTTACTCGCCATCCTTCGCTGCAAGGCCAGCAAAACCGAATCCCTTGCGCGCCGCCGGGGCTGGTGTTGATGGAGCATCCGCCGCGGCACTCGAAGCACCCGCACTCGATGAGCTGGCGGTTGCGAAACCACGCTTCTCCCCCGTGCCGAGCTCCTCTGATTTGTTGACCTTCACCGTGGACTGCTCGGCCTGGTGACGCGGCTTCATGTGAAAGTAGTAGGTGGTTTTCACTCCGCGCTCCCATGCGGCGAAATAGATGTCCATCATCTCGCCGAGGTCGCGCGTTTCGAGATACATGTTGCGGCTGATGGCCTGATCGATCCACTTTTGTGCGCGAGCAGCAACCTCGATGAAAGCATACGGTGAGAGCTGGAAGCTCGTCTTGTACACCTCCTTGAGGTGCTCAGGAATCGCGTCGATCACCTGGACATCCCCCTGACTGCGCAAGATCGACTCACGAACGCTCCCCCACAAGCCGAGCTCCTGCAGGTCCTTCACGAGGTTGCGGTTCACTTCGAGGAACTTGCCGCTGGAGGTTGACCGGCTGAAGATCTGCGTGAACTGCGGGTCGAGTCCCGGTGTCGTTCCCGCGACCAAGCCGATGGATGCGGTCGGCGCAATCGCCATAAGGGTGGCGTTTCGCATCCCACCCTTGACCTTGAGTCGCATGGCGTCCCAGTCGAGGCGAGTGGTGCGGTTGACAGCAATCGGAATGCCACGATCCGCTTCGGTTACTGCGATGCTGTCGAGCGGCACCATGCCCTTAGACCAGCCGGAGCCCTCGAAGTTCGGGTAAGAACCGCGCTCCTTCGCGAGCTCAGTTGACTCGTCGATCGCCGCGTAGGAAACGTGCTCCATGATCTCGTCAATAAGGTCGTACGACTCTTCGCTCTCGTAGCTGTAGCCCAGCTTTTCGACGATGTCGGTGAAGCCCATCACGCCAAGGCCCACCGCACGGTTCTGCTGGTTCGAGAAATCGGCTTCGGCGACACTCGACTTCGTGATGTCAATGAGGTTGTCGAGCTGGCGCACGGCAACGCGCGCGCTTTCGGCGATCTTTACGAAGTCGACCGTTGGTCGGGCACCGGACTCACCCTCGATGAGGTGCTGCGAGAGGTTGATAGAGGCCAGGTTGCAGACTGACACGTTGTCTTCATCCTGCGGCAGCGTGATCTCCGTGCACAGGTTGGAGAGGTGAATGGTGCCGGTGTTGTTGTTGAGGGCGCGGTTGTTGATCGTGTCTTTCCAGGTCAGCCACGGGTGACTCGACGCGGAGAGCGAAATGAGGATCGCTTTGAACTGCTCGCGCGCACGCATTTTTTTGAACATCCGCATGTCACCGGCCTCGGCCATCGCAACATATTCGGCGTAACGCTCGGAGAACGCGTTGCCGTACAGCTCGTTGAGGTCGCCCACCTCGAGCGGGTCGAAGAGGTACCAGTCGTCATCGTTCTTAACACGCTTCATGAACTCGTCGCTAATCCACACCGCAATGTTCGCGGTGCGGGTGCGGCGGTACGGGTCGCCGGAGTTCTGACGCAGGTCGAGGAACTCGGGAAAATCGAGGTGCCAGTTCTCCATGTAAAAGCAGAGCGCGCCAAATTTCTTGCCACCGCGGCTCACCGCACGCAGCACGGAGTCGATCGTGTGCATGAACGGGATCGGCCCCGTGGAGGAGGTGTTGTTCGAGCGGATCGGCGAGCCTTGCGCGCGCAGCTTCGTCACCGAGAGCCCGATTCCGCCGGTGCCCTTCGTGAGCCACATAACGTCGCGCTTGGTCTTCGCGATGTGCTCCATGTCATCCTGCATTTCCATGACAAAGCAGTTCGCGAGCTGTGGGTAGATGGTGCCAGCGTTCACAAGCGTGGAGCCGGCCGCGAGGTACTCGAGGGTGGACATCTTCTCGTAAAACTTGATGGCCTGCGCGTTGGGATCGGCTTCGTTGAGCGAGAGACCCATGGCGATGCGCATCCAGAAATACTGCGGAACTTCCAGCGAGTCGCCGTTGCGGCCCTTGATGCCGTAGCGGTTGTTGAGCGTGACAACGCCAATGTACTTGAGCAGATCATCGTGCGCGGGCTCGAGTTTCTGCGCGAGGAGTTCGAGGTCGAAGAGCTCCACCAGCCGCGAGTCGAGGAGGCCTTCGTCGACGCCACGGTGAATGTTTGTGGCGAAGTGCTCCACGTGTAGGCGGCGAAGCTCTGAGTCGTCTTCGTAGTCACCGAGTACGCGCTTGTAGATTGTCTTGAGAAGCAGGCGGGCGGCGACGGTATCGAACTCTGGATCGTCTTTCACGTTCTGCAACGCAACTTGGATGACAGCCTCGTCGAGCTGCTGCGTGGTGATGCCGTCAAAAAGCGTCAACTCGAGTTCGCTTGCGATCTGGGTGACCCAGGTGATGCTCTCATCGAGGCCGGCACTGGCCTTCTCGATCGCGAGGTTTATCTTGTTGGCGTCGTACGGTTCACGTTGCCCGTTGCGCTTGACGACGGTGATCGACATTCAATTCTCCAAATCCTGAAAAACCACTATTTCTCGCGGTTTCTCGCCCCGTGTGAACCCAAAAGGGCCGTAATTGTTCCCTGATGTAGTGCTGTTGGGTGCTATTTCGAGAAAAACCCGGTTACGCTCCGCCGCAGTCACACCACTATATAGCGGGCATTCATCGATTAGCTAACCCCACATGTAGTGGGCGTGTCATCCACAGATGTGGATAAGTTGGCCGAGTTTTGCACAGCTTGTGAGTAGATTCTCGCCTCACCCACCGACATGGACACTCGGACCCATCGGTAGACTTGAACCCTTGTGAACAACAGTTATTGGAGCCTCCTCAAAACACGCGGAGTTGCGCGCTTAATGGGCTCGCAACTGGTCGCGCGCTTCCCCGGCGGCATGCTCTCACTGGCGTTCCTCATCCACATCGAACGCATCCACCACTCCTACGGGGCAGCCGGGCTCGTGCTCGCTGCCACGAGCGTGGGCCAAGCCATCGCCGGGCCGCTGACGAGCAGATGGATGGGCGTGTGGGGCATCCGCAAAGTGCTCGTGCTCACCATGATCGTCTGCGCGACCGCCGTGGGCACCATCGCGTTCGCGCCCAAGCTTTCTGTCGTGCTCTACATGATCATCGGATTCATCGCCGGGCTCAGCTACCCGCCCATCCAGCCCGCCGTGCGCACCATTTATCCGAAACTCGTGAACTCCACCCAAATCACACCGCTCTACTCACTGGATGCCTCCGCTCAAGAACTGATCTGGATCGGTGGCCCCGTCATTGCGACTTTCCTTGCCATGCAGGTGAACTCGGTTGCCGCCATCAGCGCCGCCCTCGCTTTCATGGTGCTTGGCGGAATATGGTTCATCTCCTCTCCCGAAGTTGGGCGCGTGCGCATTCCCCGCGCCAGACGCAAACTCGGCGCCGTGCTTACCCGACCCCCCGTCATGCTCGCCACCGTCACCGGGTTCCTTCTCGTCGGAGCCTGTGCGGCCGTCGAAGCCGGAGTGGTCGCCACGTTTGGAGAAGGCGACGCGCACGCGGGCATCGTGTTATCGATTTTTGCGGTCGGCTCACTCATCGGTGGTCTCGCCTTCGGGCACCGCCCTATCGGCCCCTGGGCTCTCGCGTTCCGCATGTTAGGGGTGTTCCTCGGAATGGCGTGCGCCGCCGCGTACATGGACTTCTGGTGGTTGTCGATCACCCTCGCCCTTGCCGGCATCGGCATCGCGCCCGCCCTCGCGGTCATGTTCACCATCGTTTCTGCAAGCGTAAAGTTCAGTGAAACAGCAGAGGCGTACGGTTGGGTCGGCACCGGGCAACTCATTGGCGCTGCGCTCGGTTCCGCACTCGCAGGGTTCATGATCGACGAATTCGATTCCCCCGGCGCGTTTTGGGTCGCCATCGTCTTCGCCTTCGTTGGATTCCTCGTACCCACGATCTTCCGTAGCGCGCACCCAGACCTGCGGGGTCGCGACTCCAGCCCGATCCCCGACACGGAGCCCATCCAAACGCTCACGCCGTAAGACCGTGCGCCTCATGTCAACATTGCGGCCTTCGCCATCACAGCGCCCGTTTGTGGAGCCGAGCTGAGGGCGAAAGACCGCATTGTTGCGATAGGGCGCGCGGCGCGAAATCGCCATGGGCTCAGCCGATAGCGGTGGCGACGACTCTCGCCATCCTGTGCCGGATGATGTGGTCATTCACCTCGACCTTGTGCATCGTGACATTTCGAAGTTGTCGAACGATGCGAAGGCCAGAAGAGTTGAGAAACGGGTCAAAGCTTCCATAGATGAACTCGACGGGCACGGGCACCGATGCAAGGTCACTGATGGTTGTCTGGGACTCAATGAGGTTTTTCAGCGACAATACGAAGGCGTTCCAGTTGCGCTCGGAGACCTCCAGCACGTTCTTGATCGGTGAAAGCCTGGCGAGCATTGCTGCGTTTCGCATAGTGAACCGCTTGTTCGTTCTCAAATATTCGTAGGCACGCAGGTAGAGGTCCATGGCGGCACGGTCCATGGGGTTGCCAATGGCCGCGGGGGTGACGTACACCGGCGGGCTGACGAGAACGAGTTTTCTCAGACTGTTTTGATGAATGGCGGCATAGCGGGTAGAAATGAGGCTGCCC
The DNA here is from genome assembly GCA_039927595.1 of Terrimesophilobacter sp. Classification (GTDB taxonomy): domain Bacteria; phylum Actinomycetota; class Actinomycetes; order Actinomycetales; family Microbacteriaceae; genus Terrimesophilobacter. Next base: position 378 of record JBDSUT010000275.1, on the reverse strand, counting down.
ATCGAGTGCCCGACGAGCACGAACTTGTCTTTCAGACCGAGCGAATCGATGGTTGTTTCGAGTGCCGCAACGTGTTCTTCAATCGTGTAGAGCGCTCCCTTGGGTGAAGGCGACTCGCCAAATCCGAGCAGGTCGATCGAGATGACGCGGTGGTGATCCACGAGCCGAGGGATGAGTAGCTCAAAGGTGACGGAAGACGAGGCGATGCCGTGAATGAGGATGACGACGGGCCCGCTGCCCTCATCGTTGGCTATATGTAGCAACGGCGGGCGCGAGCGACGAAACCGATCGAAGAAACCCATGCCCTCAGTATCACCCACGCACCTTCGCAACAACTGCGGTGACAAAGTATGTCTCAGCGTTAACGACGAAAGGGGG
>JBDSUT010000274.1:0-9626 GCA_039927595.1 Terrimesophilobacter sp. | reverse complement strand
CGCATCAACCTCGACCGAGCGTAGCGGGGGGGATCAGTCCGCACCTGCCGCCGACAACGTGGTCACCACCATCGGCCTCAAGTTCAAGCCGAAAGACCTCACCGTCAAGGTGGGCACCACGGTCACCTGGCAAAACGGGGAAGCCATTGGCCACACCGTCACATCCGGAGCGTGGGGTGAAGTGAACGAGGCAACCGGGCTTCGCGGCACACAGACACCCGATGGCCGCTTCGACCACGCGCTTGCCCCGAAGGGCCAGCCTGGCGACACCTTCTCGTACACGTTCACCGAACCCGGCGAATACATGTACTACTGCCAACCGCACTTGACCATGAACGCCACGGTCACGGTCGAACCGTAACAAACAGCACCACTCAACACACAAAAAACAAGGAGAAGAAACAATGCGTAAAATCACAGCAATCACCGGTCTCGGCCTCGCCGCGGCCCTCGTACTCTCGGGCTGCACCGCCACTACAGATGCGCCGGCCAAGACCGACGACATGGGCTCGTCAAAGGTCATTGACACCGTCAACAGTGACGGCTCGACCCTGCGCGCCACGCTCACTGCCCTGCTCTACGACCACGTGTACCTCGCGGCCGCCGCTATCGACCAGGCGCTTGCCGACGGTGGCGACCTCACGACGGCGGATGTTGGCGCGGCTGTAGCCACCCTTGATGAGAACACGGTTGAGATCGCCGCGTTGATCGGTTCCGCTTACCCGGATGCTGAGCAGCCCTTCCTCGACTCATGGCGCTCACACATCCCGTTCTTCGTGAACTACACGATCGCGAAGGCAACCGGAGACCAAGCAGGCGTCGACCAGGCCATGAAAGACCTCGGAGGCTACGCAGTGTCGTTCGGCCAGCTGATCCACTCGGTTGTTCCCGAACTTCCGGCGGCAGCAGTTGAGGCCGAACTCGGAATGCACGCCGCGTCACTGATCAAAGCGATCGACGCGAACATCGCAGGAGACCCGGCCTACTTCGAACTGTTGAAAGAAGCCGCAGGGCACATGTCGATGACGGCACTGGCACTCTCCGGCGGAATCGCCGCCAACAAGGGAATCCAGTAAACCGAAATCCCGAATGATCCGGTGGGGAGCGCGCGAATCGCTCCCCACCGGCTTTACTATTTCTGGCACGTTGTTGAGAGAAAGGGCAAGGTAATGAAAATCTTCACTATCGCGGCACGAATCTGGACCGCCATCGCACTGCTCGTCAACGCGTACGTGCACTTTATGCTCGCAACCCCCTTCGATGCCCTCGTGGGCACGCTCGTCAGTCAGGGAAACCTATTTCGCATCCAGGGCGTCGTGAACATCCTCGCCGCCATCCTGATCCTGGTCGTACACCGCTGGTGGGCCGGACTGATTGCGGCAGCAATCGCGGCGGGCGGCCTCGCGCTGCTCGTGGTGTCGGTCTACGTGCCCTTGGATCTAAGCGCGCTCGGGCTTCCCGTGATTTACGAACCCGTGTGGTACCAAGACAAAGTAGTAGCAGTTGTGGCCCAAGCCTTTGCGGTGGTGGGTGGGTTGGTTGTGGCGGTGGTGAGCAGGTCGCGCCACTAGTGGAACACCCGCTGGGGCGCTATGCGTGCGTGCTGCCCGAAGGCTAGACTGACCGAACGTTTGCTTTCTAGAAAGCAAACATGTTGTCGAGGCTTGTTGGACAGTGGAGGAGCGGACATGTCAAAAGAGACAACGAGGGCGTTTTTCACGGACCAGCAGCCCTTTGGCTCCCTATCGCGGAGCGAGATAGAGTGCGTTCAACTCGATCGCCTTCAGTGGACCCTCCATCACGCATACTCCAATGTCCCTATGTACCGTGCCAAGTTTGACGCTGCAGGAATAAGGCCAGAGCAAATCCGGTCGCTCGACGACGTTCAGCTTCTCCCTTTCACCACCAAGGCGGATTTGCGCGAAACGTACCCCTTCGGCATGTTTGCTGTGCCAATGAAAGAAGTGCGGCGAATCCATGCATCATCCGGGACGACGGGCCGCCCAACAGTTGTCGGCTACACAGAGGGAGACCTCGACCGGTGGGGCTCGCTGGTTGCGCGATCACTTGAAGCGGCGGGAGTGCGTGCCGGATGGCGCATCCACAATGCCTACGGGTACGGACTGTTCACTGGTGGTCTAGGCGCGCACGCGGGCATCGAGAAGCTTGGCGCGACAGTCATTCCCATGTCGGGAGGGCAAACCGAGCGGCAAGCGCAACTCATCATGGACTTCGAACCAGACGCCATCATGTGCACCCCGAGTTACCTGCTCACTATCGCCGATGCGTTGGAAAGCCAGGGAGTCGACCCGGCCACCAGTTCGCTCAAAGTCGGGATTCTCGGAGCCGAGCCGTGGACGAACGAAATGCGCCGCGAGATCGAGCAACGACTCGGCATCGATGCCGTCGACATTTACGGGCTGAGCGAAGTTATGGGTCCGGGCGTCGCGAGCGAAAGCGCTCTGACCAAGGACGGCCCACACGTCTGGGAAGACCATTTCTTGCCAGAAATTATTGACCCGGAAAGTGGGCACACAGTCGACGACGGTGAGAGCGGTGAGCTCGTCTTCACATCCTTGACCAAAGAGGCCTTCCCCGTGATTCGATATCGCACACGTGATCTCACCCGATTGCTCCCCGGTACGGCGTATCCGACAATGCGCCGCATCGAGAAGATCACGGGCAGGAACGACGACATGATTATCCTGCGTGGGGTCAACATGTTCCCGACGCAAATTGAGGAGATTGTTCTAGGCATTGACGCGCTCACGCCTCACTTTGTTCTCGAACTCACAAAACGTGGGCGGATGGACGCACTTACCGTGCGCGTCGAGCGCCACCCTGCGCACCCCTCAGACAGCGGAGAGACTGAGGCTGAACTGCACAGGCACATCAAAGCGCGAATCGGTGTGACGGTCGACATCACCATCGAGGAACCGGGTGCCCTGCCGAGAAGCGAAGGCAAATACAAGCGTCTTTATGACTTGCGGTGAGAACGCAGATCTTCGAGTAATCCACGAAGGAGAGCGACGCTCGGGAGCAGCTGATCGGCCTGGACGTGTTCGCTATCCGCATGGGCTCCGCCACCAACGGCGCCAAGTCCGTCGAGTGTGGGTGTGCCGATACCGGCTGTGAAGTTGCCGTCCGAGGCACCGCCGACAGAAGCGCTCGACGGCCGCCGGAGTCCAAGACGCGACGCCACGCCTTGCGTGCGCTCGAAGAGGCCGAACGTCATGGACTCCTCCATGGGCGGCCTGTTGATGCCACCAGAAATCGTGACGCCAGTGCCGGCAACTGTCGTTGGCAATTCGCGGATGGCGTTGTCCACACGCGACTGCTCTGCCGATGACCACGCGCGCGCGTCGATCATCAGGCTCGCGTGCGCGGGCACCGTGTTGGTGGTCGACCCGGCCGCCGCAACGGTCGGTGTCACGGTCGTGCCTAGATTGGTGTCGCCGAGCGTGGCCACAGCCAGTATTTGGTGCGCAAGTTCGAGGCCGGCGTTGATGCCACTCTCGGGGTCGAGGCCAGCGTGCGCAGCGCGTCCGTTGATGTCAATGCGATAAATGGACGCACCCTTGCGAGCAATCTTGAGTGCACCACCGTCCGCAGAAGGCTCCAGAATTAGCGCCGCATCAAGCCCCCTCGCTTCCTCCTCGATGAGTGCGCGAGAAGTGGGGGATCCGATCTCCTCGTCGCCGGTGACCAACAGGGTGATGCCGTCGCGTTCGCCTTCGCTGAGTTCAGAAAGCGCTTGAATACCTAGGGCCAAACCGGCTTTCATGTCGAAGACACCCGGCCCGCGCAACACCCCGTCGTGGAAGGTAAACGGATTCTCCGCGAGACTACCGATCGGCCACACGGTGTCGTGGTGGGCGAGAATCAGCACGCGCCGGGGGCCCACGCCGAATCTCCACCGCACGTGAGTTGTTCCCTCGATAACGATCGACTCCGGCTCCATCCCCAAAGAGGATCTGCCGATGCTGGTGACGGCATCCGCGCTGCGAGCGACGGCGGCTTTGTCATCCGAAGGCGACTCACACTCCACCAGAATCTGGATGTAGCGCATGAGCGAACTGAAGTCAGTCATTTGTCAATGCAGGTGCCGAGCAGTTTGACGAACTCCGGATGGGACTCTGGCGGACCAAACGGCAGCACGATTAGTTCATCGACGCCGTCGGCGCGGTAATTATCCAGAGCGGATGTCAAGGTTTGTGGAGTTGCCACAAGACCCAGCGCGTCGATGATGTCATTGCTGAACAGCTTCGCCACTTGTGCCGTACCGCCTTCAGACCGGGCCGCAGCGATCGCGTCTGAATCGGGCATGCTGAGGCCTGCAGTCATTTCCGGGACCCCTGGTGGGAAGGACGCCATAGTGGTGGCCAGCGTGGCTCGAGCGGTGTCAAGATCCGGCGCAATGGATGCCAGGACGGTAGCGGAAACTCGGAAGTCGCTTCGTTTGCGGCCGACTTCTTTCAACGTGTGCTCGACGAGCTCGACTTGTGAGCGAATGTAACCGTGTGAACTCAGCACAGAAAGAGATAGACCGTCGGCGATGCGAGCCGCCAAAGCCGTCATCTTCGGCCGAATCGCCATGATGTCCATGTGGACGGGGGGCAGAGCCTTATTCGCTGTCGTAATCTGCATGTTGTCGAGAGAAAAGACCTCGCTGTCCACAGTCACCGACTCCCCGCGCAAGAGTGTGCGCAGGGAATCGATGAAGTTCTCCACATCCTTGAGCGTGCGAACACCGTTCACGCCAATCATTGCGGCGCGCTGTGGACTGCCAGTGCCCACGTGAATTCGAACCCTTCCCGGTGCGAGAGCGGAAAGAGTGGCGAGCTCCATGGCGAGAACGCCGGGTGACCGCGTGTCAGCATTCAAGCCCATCACCCCGACTTCGAGGTTCTTGGTGCGAGTTGCGTAGACGGCACTTGGAACGATCGCGTCGTTCATTCACACATGCTCGGCCGACCAGATGCCGCTGAGCCCGGCCGCCTCGGCCGCATCCGCAGCTTCGAGTGTCAAAGGAATCGGGGTGCTACCGGAGTAGCCGATACTAATGCGCAACGTTTGTCCTTACTGTTCTCAGGTTGTTGAGACACCGAGCGCGGAGGTGATGATCGCTGCGCATTCGGCGGGGTCTTCTATAGGTAACACATGCCCAGCACCGGGCACCATGCGCGACGTGCCGCCCGCCGCGGAAGCGAGTTCGCTGCCCGCCTCCGGCGAACATGTCTGGTCTAGCTCTCCCGTAACTACCTGCACGGGGCGACCCGAAGATCGGATAGTTTCGGTGAGGTCCTCACCGAAACCCGCGCGAGTGATGGCTTCCACAACATCCACTGGGGCACGGTCAAGCGTGGCTAACCATACGAGGCGAAGTGGGTTGTGGCTGTCCGCAAGTGTGCCCTGAGTTAGGGAGTGACTGAAGTAGGCGTCGACCCCGATCTCGCGGAGTCGACTCATTCCGGCCTCCAAGTCGCGGTGCGTCGCCTTGAGAGCACTACCGAAGGCAGTAACTGACTGAACAATTTCGGGGCGCTCCTGGGCAAGGAAACAGGCCACGAGCCCGCCAATCGAAACGCCCGCGAGCTGGACCTGGGAATTCGTGAGACTTTTCACAACGGCAAGTACATCCGCAGCGTAATCGGCGACGCTGAACGGTCCGGCATCGGTGGATTGACCGTGCCCGCGCAAATCGAGTGTGATGATGTGTCGGTCGTCGAGAAGTTCCACAACGTCTGCCCACACGGCCGCACGCATGTTTATGCCGTGAATGAGGACCAGCGGGATTCCGTTTCCGGCTCGCTCGTAGACTGCTATCGGCCCGGCGGGCCCGTCAATGTAGCTCGTGGGCTCGGCAAGCCCAAACCCGTCGGGATCGAGACGAATCACAGTCCTTCCATGTGGCCGGCTTCGTGCTCTGAGCAGTGGAAGTGTGCGAGCTTGAATTCACCATCTGTGCGGATCCAAACCTCGGTCCCACGGCCGCCATGGTGGAACTGAGCTTCATCACCAAAGTCGTAGTCGATCGCCATGTTGTAGGCGACCACTGCGGCATCCCCGACCACCTTAATGATGCGGTCCGTCACGACAATTGTCGCGTCTTTGTCTTTGTCAGGCTTCTGTTCGTAGAGCCAGCTCCACAGCCTGAGGATCGCCTTATCACCGAAGTAATTGCTCTTGTTCAAGTTGAACCAGCTGACATCTTCAGTGATGTGCTCGCTCAACCAGTCCGTGTCCTCGTGTGTGTTCGCCAAAACAAATTGATCATGCAATTCCCTGATTCGCGCTTCATCTGCACTCACTGACTTTTCGCCTTCCTTGTCGCCATATCAATTTAGCTTTACAAATAGTAGCTTGACAGAAAGTGATCGGGATCTCTACTGTGTAGTCAAAGGAGATGGAAATGACCGCAGTCGATCGATCCGGAGACACAGACGCTGCGGTAGCCCTGCGCCGAAGAGCGCTTCTGGTTTTCACGGACGAAGTCGACATTGCCGAATTTGCATCGTACGTCGCAGCTTCAGTGAAATCCCACGAATTCGGCGATCTCGCGGTAAAGGCATTCCAGTCCACGCGAGGCTACCGAGCAGATCCCAACCGGCCGCAAGAGTTCCACGATATTGCGGCAGCTGTGCAGTTCGACTACGGCCCAGATGTCGAACCAGACTTGCTTCGACTCTTGCACGATCTAGATTTCCCCACGCCGTTAGGCGAAGCGACGATCTCCGTCGGAGCTGTGGTGACGCTACTTGAGCCGTTAGGCTCAAACCTTTTACTGCTCGGTGCCCAGCGGCGGACGGACATGACCGCCGAACAATTCGGGGAGTACTGGTCGCAAAAACACGCACCCCACGCTGTCAAAGAACTTCGTGAGGCACCCGTCCCCATCGGATACGAACTGTTCTTGGTCGACCACAGTTTGAGCGACTCTGGCGCAACCGAACAATGGCGGCCAAGCGAAATTGACGGTTGGATGCACATCACGACTCGCGGACCGTCCGACTTTGAGAAAGTTGCGCGGGACCCAGCACATCGTTCGTGGGTCCTCGAAGACGAAGTCAACTTCGTCAACTTCGAGGCTCCCATGGTCGGGCAGCAAATGCTTCTAGTTCCACAGTCAACGAAAGTCCACATCACATCCAAAAAAGAAAGGCAATCATGCGAAACCAACGATTCATCGCGGGCGCCGCTGCGGTCGTGACAGCGCTCGCGCTACTCGCCGGGTGTAGCTCTCCGGCACCGACGGGCGAGCCCTCGACTGTGCAGGGTATTAGCAGCGACAAAGTAATAAAGATCGGAGGGTTCATTGCACAGAGTGGACCACTTGCGATCGTCAAGGCAATCAAAGATGCTGCCGCCCTCCGGTTCGACACGATCAACGAAGCGGGCGGTGTGAACGGATACACGTTCGATTACGTCGCAGTTGACGACCAGGCCGATCCAGCTCAAACAGTCACTGCAGTGAAGCAGCTCTGGGAGCAGGACAAGGTATTCGGTCTATTCATGCCTTACGGATCCGGTGCGAACGCCGCTGCGAAAGAGTATGTGCTTGAGAACGATATCCCTCTTTTGTTCCCGTTCGCCTCGGCCGACATCTACATGAAGGCTGGCGAAACTCCTCCGGCGAACGTGTACGGATTCTTCCCCCCGTACGGCGAGTTCCTTAACAGCATCATCACCTTCGCCGGTGAGACCAAGAAGGTCAAGACGATCGCGGTCGTGCATACAAACGACGACACGGGAATTACGGCTGTTACAGCGCTTGAGCAACTTGGACCCAAACTCGGACTTAAGGTCGTCGACGACATCGGATTCGACGTGTCTGAGACAAACTTTGCCCCGATTGGTCGGCGTATTGCCGAAAGTGGTGCTGACGCAGTCGTGCTGTGGTCGGTCGCTGGATCGACTGAGATTCTCGCTTCAGCAGAAGCGAGTGGCTACGACGGACTGTGGTTCGGCCAGGACGGATTCCGAGGCGGACTCTATCTCGATGAACTCAAGGCCCACCCTGACCTCTCGGGGCGGTTCTACCTCTCGACGTACTTGAGCCCCGCGAGCTCCACCGCAACGAAGGAGTACCTCGGTGCATGGACTGAGGCCTACCCGGGTGAAGACCCAGACTTCGCACAGCCCGGCTGGGTAGCGGCGGACTTCCTCGTAGAGGCAGTCAAGCGAGCGACTGCGAATGGTGAGTCCCTTGATTGGCCAACCCTCCAGAAGACACTTGACTCGTTCGACAATGAGAGCATTGCCGGCGTCGAAGGTGTTACTTGGAACCCAGAATTCCACTTTGGCATCACCAAGATCGCCGTATGGGAGTTCAATGGTGAGGGCTTCGACGTCTCAGCATTCCAGACGGCACCCCTCTTCCGATAAATCAATCCGGTGGCCTCGGGGGCATTGCCCTCGGGGCCACCGTACCGAAAGGACTACCACGTGTTTGCGATTCAGCTGACGATTGATGGACTCATCATCGGAGCCCTTTACGCCATCGTCGCGCTGGGTCAGGTACTAATTTTTCGCACGACACGTGTGCTCAATTTTGCCCAGGGCGCGGTCGCGACGATCTCCTCTTTCACCGCATGGCTTGTGATGGATGGCTTGGGTTGGGGTTGGTGGCCATCATTTTTCCTCGCGATCGCGATCGGTGGCGTGATGGGGCTGGGAATCGGAGCGTTACTGACCTTTGTGATGGCGAAGGCAACCGTTCTTGAGAAGTCCGTCGCATGCCTCGGAGTCTTTCAACTCGTCGGCTGGGGTGGCCGAACAATTTTCGGGGACAGCCCTCGACGAATGCCCGCTCCAGTAGACGGGTCGATAGAAGTTGCTGGACTGCTGATCAGCACAAACGGTGTTGTCATTGCGGCCATCAGCGCCGTTGCGATTCTCATAGTTTTTCTCGTCATCAGCAAGACGCGTATGGGTCTCGGCATGCGCGCCTTGGCCCAAGATGAAGAGACCGCACGCCAGTATGGCGTACCGGCGAAGCGCCTCATCCTGCTCAGCTGGGTGATTTCATCGGCCATCGGTGGTGGTGCTGGCGTTCTCGTTGCCTCGATGCTTCAGGTCGACCACACCGTCATGACCACGATCATGATCATGAGTTTCGCGGCACTGGTACTCGGTGGATTTAGCAGCACCGTTGGCGCCGTTGTTGGAGGCTTGACCCTGGGGGTCGCATCCAGCCTCGTCTCGGGATTCCTCGCACCGTCGTTCAAGAACTCAATCGTCTTTGCCTTGGTGCTACTTTTCCTCACACTCCGGCCAGACGGGCTCATCGGCAAGAAGAGCATCGTCGTGCAAGAATCCGGCCCGGCGCCCGAGACCCTTCCCTCGCTACCAAGCGGACGCAATCGCCTAGTGCTACTTGCCGGCGCTGCTCTCGCGGTGCTCATCCTCGTACTACCGGTGATCCCCTTCCCGGTACCTGTTGCCACCTTCGGCGTCATGATCGCGATGACCATCGCCGTGATCTCGCTGAGTGTGTTCATGGGGTATGTGGGAGAGGTTTCCCTTGGGCACGGCGCACTCGTTGCGATCGGCGCCTACACGGCCGGAATCATGATGAATCTTTGGCCGACTGCCCCCTACCCGATCGTGGTGATTGTTGCTGCGCT
>JBDSUT010000273.1:0-7563 GCA_039927595.1 Terrimesophilobacter sp. | reverse complement strand
CGAGCTTGCCGGAGCCGCGTGGCGACAGCGAAATGTTTGCGTCACAGCGGAGGTTGCCACGCTCCATGCGCGCCTCACTAATGCCGAGCCCCGTGACGATGTCGCGAATTGTCGAGACGTACGCCTTCGCAAGCTCTGGTGCGTCGTGCTCCGCCCCGGTGATCATGCGCGTCACGATTTCTACGAGCGGAACTCCGGCGCGGTTGTAGTCGACGAGCGAGTAGTCCGCACCCTGGATGCGACCGGTAGAACCACCGATGTGGGTGAGCTTGCCAGCATCCTCTTCCATGTGGGCACGTTCAATATCGATGGTGAACTTGCGACCGTTGGCGAGCTCGACATCCACGTGACCGTCGTGCGCGATGGGTTCATCGAACTGGCTGATTTGGTAGTTCTTAGCAAGGTCTGGGTAGAAGTAGTTCTTGCGCGCAAAACGACTCGACGGCGCGATCTCACACCCGAGTGCAAGGCCGAGGCTGATCGAATAGCGGATCGCCTGCTCGTTGACCACGGGCAGCGAGCCAGGCAAGCCGAGGCACACCGGGGTAACCATGGTGTTGGGCTCGCCAGCCTCAGCACCGACCGCTGCCGGGTTTGGCGCGGAGGAAAACATCTTGGTACGCGTGTTCAATTCAACGTGAACCTCAAAACCCAGCACCGGCTCAAAGAGCTCGAGTGCCTTGTCGAAGTCCATCAATTCTGCGGCGGCCATCAGCGGGCTCCCCCGTCTCGTGTCGATGTATGGCCGAGTGTGGGAACTTGGCTGATGAGGGTGTGGCCCCACGACTGTTCGAGCAGCGCTTCAAGCGTGGCGCCTACCGTGTAGATGCGGGCATCCTGATGCGCGGGAGCCATGATCTGGATGCCGGTTGGCAGTCCGTCCTCCGGCGCGAGCCCCATCGGCAAGCCCATTCCGGGCACCCCCGCAAGGTTCGCGGGAATCGTCGTGACGTCGTTCAAATACATGGCCAGTGGGTCTTCGAGCTTCTCGCCCAGCTTGAACGCCGTAGTTGGTGCTGCGGGCGAAACGAGCACGTCGGCCTTCGTGAACATGGCCTCGAAGTCGCGCTGGATAAGCGTGCGCACCTTCTGCGCGCTGCCGTAATAAGCGTCGTAGTAGCCCGCGCTCAGGGCGTAGGTGCCAAGGATGATGCGTCGCTTCACCTCAGGACCGAACCCCGCCTCGCGGGTTGCCGCCATGACCTCTTCGACCGTTCCGCCACCCTTCGGGTTTACTAGCAGCCCGAACCGCACAGAGTCAAACTTGGCAAGGTTGCTCGAAGCCTCCGCGGGCAAAATCAGGTAGTAGGCCGCGATGGCATAGGTGAACGAAGGCGCAGAAACCTCGACGATCTCGGCCCCGGCGCCAGCCATGACATCAAGTGCTTCAGCGAAACGCGCGCTCACTCCGGCCTGAAAACCTTCGCCGCCAAGCTCCTTCACGACGCCAACCCGTACGCCCTTGAGCGAACCGGATGCCATCCCCAAGCGGGCCGCATCGGCGAACGATGGCCACTCATCCGTGAGTGAGGTGGAATCGTGTGGGTCGTGCCCGCCGATGACATCGTGCAGCATTGCCGCATCGAGCACCGTGCGGGTGACCGGGCCGACCTGGTCGAGCGAGGAGGCGAGTGCGATGGCCCCATAGCGGGACACCCCACCGTAGGTGGGCTTCATTCCAACCGTTCCGGTAACCGCGCCGGGCTGGCGAATCGATCCACCGGTGTCGCTACCGAGGGCGAGCGGCGCCTCAAACGCTGCGACCGCCGCAGCCGAACCACCGCCGGAGCCACCGGGGATGCGCTCCAAGTCCCACGGGTTGTGGGTCGGACCAAACGCCGAGTGCTCGGTAGACGAACCCATGGCGAACTCATCCATGTTGGTCTTTCCGAGCGGGATGAGGCGGGCCTTGCGAAGCTTGCTCACCACGGTGGCATCGTAAGGCGGAACCCAGCCTTCGAGCATGCGTGAGCCTGCCGTTGTGGGCATGTCCTGCGTGCACAGAATGTCTTTGATCGCGATGGGAACGCCCGCGAGGGGGCTCAGCTTTGCGCCCATCCGGCGAGCACCATCGACTTCGGCCGCAGTGGCGAGCGCGTTTTCAGAGATGTGCAGGAAGGCGTGAACATCGCCATCTACCGCGGCAATGCGGTCAAGGTGTGCCTGCGTGACCTCGACGGACGACACCTCTTTGGACTGAAGCTTCTCTGCCAGTACTGAGGCGGAGAGAGTGATCAATTCGCTCACTGCTCCTCCCCCAAGATTGCCGAAACCTTGAACCGGTTGCCGTCGCGCTCTGGCGCACCCGCGAGCGCCTGCTCCGGTGTGAGCGTCTCGCCCGGAACGTCGGGGCGGAACACGTTCGACAGCGGGATCGGGTGCGAGGTCGCCGGCACATCGGCAGTGGCAACCTCAGAAACTTTCGCGATGGACTCGATGATGACACCGAGTTCACCGGTGAGCTTCTCGATCTCTTCTGGCGTGAGGGCGATACGCGCGAGGGAAGCCAGATGGGCTACCTGGGCGGTATCGAGGGCTGGCGGAGTTGATTCAGACACCCCACCATTCTATTCGAGAGGGATGTCGAGCTTTTCGCCCAGCGCCAGGTGTACCCTCGCCGACTCGTTCACCGCGTGTTACAGCCCGAGCCCGGCTGGCCCGTCTTTCACGAGGATGGCGAACTGGGCAGCGTCGAGAACCGGAATGCCGAGCTCTTCTGCTTTCGCCAGCTTTGATCCAGCACCGGGGCCGGCAGCCACAAAGTCGGTCTTCGCAGAGACGCTTGAGGCAGCCTTGCCTCCCGCCGAAATGATCGCTTCCTGTGCTTCTTCGCGCGAGAAACCCTCGAGGCTGCCGGTTGCGACCACAGTCAGCCCGGCCAACGGACCGCCTGCTGCGGCGGCAGCACCCGGTCCGGGATGCCCAGGGGTGCTGAATTGCACTCCAGCGGCAGTCCACTGCTCCACAATGTCGAGGTGCCAGTCGACCTGGAACCACTCGATCACGGCATCCGCAATGATGGGCCCCACACCGTCGACGACGGAGAGCTCTGCGAGGCTCGCGGCTCGAATGGCGTCGAGTGAGCCAAACCAGTCGGCGAGCGCACGAGCCGCAACCGGACCAACATGGCGCATGTTGAGCGCAACAAGAATGCGCCACAGCGGCTTCGTCTTGGCGAGTTTCAGTTGGTCAAGAAGTTTGATCGCGGCGCTCGAGGGCACAAACTCTTCGTCACCGGCGAAGTCACTCACGCTGGCGTCGAACTCTGGATCTGCGCCTTTGCCGGAGGTTTTGCGTTTGCGCTTGAACGGCGTCTCCGCGTGCGGAACGCCGTCTTCGCCGAGCTTCACGTGACCGTCTTCAGCGTCGCGTACGGTCACTTCGATGGGGAAGATATCGGGAAGGGTCAAAGCGAATAAACCGGCCTCGGTGACAAGCGGTGGCACGGCGGGAAAGTCGGGTTGGGTGAGCGCTGCGGCACTGACCTCGCCGAGTCCTTCGACATCCAGCGCTCCACGGCTCCCAGCGTGCTCGATGCGGCCGCGCACTTGCGCTGGGCAGCTGCGCGCATTCGGGCAGCGCAGATCGATGTCCCCCTCTTTAGCCGGGGCAAGCGCTGTGTTGCACTCCGGGCAGTGCGAGGGCATCACAAACTCGCGTTCCGTGCCATCCCTCAATTCGACGACCGGTCCAAGTACCTCGGGGATGACGTCGCCCGCTTTACGCAGCACAATCGTGTCACCGATGAGCACACCCTTGGCTTTCACGACATCTTGATTGTGAAGGGTTGCTTGTCGCACTGTCGACCCGGCAACCCGCACGGGCTCCATGACGGCAAACGGGGTGACTCGACCGGTGCGGCCGACACTCACGACAATGTCAATAAGACGAGTGTTGACTTGCTCTGGCGGGTACTTGTAAGCGATCGCCCAGCGGGGAGCGCGACTCGTCGCACCGAGCTCATCGTGCAGCGCGAGCTCGTCGACCTTGATCACGATTCCGTCGATCTCGTGTTCGACGCTCGCGCGGTGCACGCCGAAGTAGGCGATGAACTCCGCGGCTTCTGCGGCCGTGTGCTTGACCCTGAAATGCGTGCTGATGGGCAAACCCCAGCCGGCAAGCAGTTCATACACCTCTGATTGGGTGGTAACGGGCGGGTTGGGCCACGCGCCAATGCCGTGCACCAGCATGCGCAGTCGCCCGAGCCGATCCCGCATGAGCTCCAGTTGCGCGGTGGTTTTGGTCTCCTCCTTCTGGCGGAGGCTGCCGGATGCCGCATTCCGCGGATTCGCGAACACCCGCTCCCCCGCGGCCGCCTGATTCGCGTTCAACTCGCGAAACGACTCGACCGGAAAGAACACTTCGCCCCGCACCTCAACGACGGGCGGATGCCCCGAGCCGGCAAGCTGCGTGGGGATGCCTCTGACGCGCAGAACGTTCTGAGTGACGTCTTCGCCCACCACTCCATCCCCGCGAGTGGCGGCACTCGTGAGCCGCCCATTCTCGTAACGCAAATTCATGGCGAGGCCATCGATCTTGAGCTCGCAGAGGTAGTTGATTCTGCGCCCCGCGGATTTCTCCACGCGGGCCGCCCAAGCCTCAAACTCCTCGATGGAGAACACGTTGTCGAGGCTCAACATGCGTTCGGCATGCTGAACGGGAGCAAAGAGGGTCGTCTGGGCGCGACCGCCGACGGTCTGGGTGGGGCTATCTTGGCCCTGCAACTCGGGGAATAGGTGCTCTAGTTCCTCGAGCCTGCGCAACATGAGGTCGTACTCTGCATCATCAACGAGCACCTCATCGCGCTCGTAGTACGCGTCTCGCAGCTCAAGAATGCGCACGGTCAGTGCGTCGGCCTCGACTTTGACCTGCTCAAGATTCAGGTCAAGCGGGTCTGGAGTCTCTGCGTCAGCCACGGGTCAAGTTTAGGCTGGCCCGCCGACAGCGCCGGGCTGTTGCTCAATCCGCACCGAACGGCAGACTTCTCCCTCGCTGTGGTTACTGCCTGCCGCCGACCAGTAGGGGCTTTTTGTCGATTCGTTCTTGCTGCCGGATGCGTGACCCGGTTGTCGGTCGCCATTTCTGCGTGGCATCGAGCCACCGTGGCGCTTTGACGTGTGGGGCACCGTTGTGCATCCGGAACTGCCATCCGGAGGTGTCGAGGCTGCGGTGGTGGAACCAGCAGAGCAAGATTCCGTTATCGGTGTGGGTGGGCCCGCCATTTTCGGCGGGGTCCACGTGGTGAATTTCGCACCAGGAGCCGGGGATGTGGCAGCCGGGAGTGCTACATTCGCCGTCGCGGAGGGTGATGGCCCGGCGCTGTTGTGGACTGAAGCAACGTTCTGGCGAGCCCAGTTCGATGATGCGACCGTTGTCGTCAAGAACAACGCGTTGAGTGCCACCGCTGCAGGTGTACTGCTTAATAACCCGCATGGAGACTGGCTCTTCGAGACCTGCGATGTAGCCGACCGCGCGCCCGTTGCCATCGCTGGCGTTGGAGTTGGAGTTGGAGTTGGCGTTGGCATCAAGGTCGCTTTGGCGAACACTCACCATGACGACCGGCGCAGCACCGCCCATGGTGGGCGTTTCGGCGCTTCGGGCAGCGATGTCGACTATGCCCGCAAAGATGTCGTGGCGTTGCTGGTCGCGAGTGCGCGGATCACGTTCGAGGTCGTGGGCAGCAAGTTCTTCTTCGTTGAGGAATGCGGGCGCTGTGCGTGGGGAGGTGTGCGCGTTGACCAGTGCAATAAATTTGGCAGCGACATCCGGGATGATGGCACCGCGCATCCACACGAGCCCATCACGTTCACGCCCGAGTGAGAAGGAACGCGTCCGCAGCGCGCGCTCTTCGATAGGGATACGACCGTCTTGGTCGAGGCGCACTTTCCACACGTCGGTCTGAATTCTCGTGTCATCCGCCGTGCACGGGTACGGTGATTCGGGCGCCGTGCCGGTGGCCGCTGCGACGAGTTCGTATTCGGCCGTGCGGACTGACTCTGCATCGATAACCGCGGTCATCGACGTCAGGCCACGAATTATCGTGTAGGCGCTATCAACGCCGAGAGCCCCCGCGGCGAGAGCTTCGGCCACATGGGTAAACGTCGCAAGCAACTGTTCCCCCGCCAAGGAGTAGCGGGTGTGAGTGTTGCGCCCTATCTTCAGGCGCTTAGCAATGGTTTCGCTGGACGTGAGCGTGATGCGCTCAAGGAGTTCAGTGGAGTTGCGGCACCCTTTGCTCGCTGCCAGACCGTCGCTGGCGAGTTCGTGGCGTGAACGGTGGTCGACTTCGGCAGCGACAGCGACCTGCAGTGAACCGACCTGACGCCCCAGCCGCTCAAGTGCAACGGTGGTCTGCAGCAGTGCATCATCTGGAAGCCCCGGCACCGCATTAAACGCGAGGAGGCCTGCCAAAGTGGCAGTCATCTCATCGAGCTCGGTGGCTGAGTTACGCATATTTCAGTTTAGCACTTTTAACCCGAGTTTCGAAGATATGTTCGAATGATTTCGAGCACAAAAAAGTTCGCCACCGTCAGCTCGCCAAGAAACCCCGCCTTGCTACGCACGCTTCATTGGTACATCCGCGAGCGTCCGAATGCGCTTCGCGCTACATGCGCTCCGGCGCAGTGACCCCGATGAGTGTGAGCCCGTTGCGCAAGACAACTCCCGTGGCATCGTTCAGCCATAGTCGAGTGCGGTGCACGTCGGTCACCGCTTCTTCGCCGAGCGGTGTAACACGGCAGTTGTCGTACCAGCGGTGGTAGGCCGCGGCGAGCTCTTCCAGGTAGCGGGCAACGCGGTGCGGCTCCCGCAACTGCGCGGCCTGGGCGATGATTCGGGGGAACTCGGCGAGCAAGCCGACCAAGTTATTCTCGGTGTCGTGTGTGAGCAGGCCCGGCTCGAACACGCTGTTGTCCACACCGGATGCTGCCGCGTTTCGCGCCACCTGGTGCGTGCGCGCGTGAGCGTATTGCACATAGAACACGGGGTTGTCGTTGGTGCGCTTGGTGAGGAGCTCGGAATCAAGCGTGAGCGGGGAATCCGCCGGATAGCGAGCAAGCGAATAGCGCAGGGCATCCGTGCCGAGCCACTCACGCAGGTCATCCAGCTCGATAATGTTGCCCGCCCGTTTGGAGAGTTTTGCACCATTAATGCTCACCAGTTGCACGATGAGCACCTCAATGTCGGTGTAGGGGTTGTCTCCTGCTGCGCCAGCAAGCGCCTTCAATCGGTGCACATAGCCGTGGTGGTCTGCACCGAGCAAGTAGATTTTGTGCGCGAAGCCGCGGTCACCTTTGTCGAGATAGTAGGCAGCGTCGGAGGCAAAATACGTGTACACGCCGTTGCTGCGACGGATGACGCGATCTTTGTCGTCGCCAAACTCGGTCGTGCGCACCCACACGGCGCCGTCTTCATCGAAGACGTGACCCTGTGCTCGTAGCCGCTCCAGTGCGGTCTCGACGGGGCTGACCCCTGACGCATCCGGGTCGTGAAGTGTTCGCTCACTGAACCACACGTCGAAGTGCACGTTGAACTGCTCGAGGGAGTTCTTGATCTCCTCCAGCT
>JBDSUT010000272.1:0-4986 GCA_039927595.1 Terrimesophilobacter sp. | reverse complement strand
AAGGTCACGACCACTATTGTTTCGCGTGACTTCGCAAAACTGGCGGAGGCGAGGCAGGCCGGCCTGCGCTCGGTGACGGCCAACATCCTGAGCGATTATGCCGTCAAGGACATGGAACTGCCGGGATTCAAGTCGCTGATCGCGGGAACCCCCGACGACGAGGTGAATGCGACGGCGGCTCGCGAGTTCGCGCACGTTCTGGGCCGAGCTAACGTGTACCATCTCGCCCGCACTGATCCGGGGCACGGCGGCTCTGCGCGTACGCAGACGGCACCGCACCTCAGCGCCCGTCTCTGCTTTCAGCCGCCGCACACGCACGACGAATTACACGAACTCATCGAGCGCGGGTTCACAATGAAACGCACGCGGCTGACCGAGGAGTTCACGCTCGACGACTATCGGGAACGCCGGGGCGACGAGGCGGTGCTCATGTTCACCCTCAAGGACGGGGATGTGATGGTGATTACCCCGCAATACACGGTGCCTCAGGATGGTGTCACGCTCATCTCGCTCATCTCGCTCATCCCGCCGGACGAGGAGGGCTGAGCCTCAAAGTTTTCAATGTATGCGTATACGCATAATAGTTGACGTACAGTGGTAGTTCGACGATCCGCACGCCAAGCAGGAGGGGCCAAATGCCTACAGCGGCGAACACCGTCCGTGCTGCGCGCACACGCGCCGGAATTACTCAGGCTGCGCTCGCACGCCGATCTGCAATTGCACAGTCGACGATCAGCCGTATTGAGAGCGAAGAGTTAGACCCGACCTGGTCGACGATGCAGAAATTGCTCGCTGCCACGGGGTGGGCCGCGACTCCTGAGCCGACCGAATTCGCACAGTTGATCTCTGCGGATGCGGTCTCGCGTGTGATGGCGCGGAGTATTCACAAAGGTGACGCAGAAGCGGCGATTCGTGATCTCACTGAGGGAGTGGGGCGGCTGATAGTGGCCGGTGAGAAGGGAACGAAGATCCCCGAGTGGATTGCCGCGAAACCAATGAAGCAGATCGGTATCCCGCTGTGGGACACGTTTCTGGCGACAGCGTTTGCATATGGGCTTGAGCGTGCCGGCCATCATGTGCCGAAGTGGATGACCGACCTTCCGCCGCTGCCGGAAGAAACGCTGCCAGGAGATGACCCAAGTCCCGAGTTTCGAGCATGGTTGCGAGAGCGCACGCCGCCTGTGTTCCTAGCGATGAACATCCTCTCGCGAGCTGAAGATTGGGCGATCGCGTGAGTGGTGGATATCGGCAGCTAAGTGCGGACGAGATACGTGAGCTGCTCGGCGAGCTCTTGGACCATGCTGCCGCGGAGGGCATCGAGGTGGACGTGTTCCTCATCGGTGGCGCCGCCATGGCGATTCATTTGGGTCGTGATCAGTTGACGCCGGATGTTGATGGTTTGTTCCATCCGGTCGAGGAGGTCAAACGCATCGGGCGACGAATGGCGATCGAGCACGGACTCGACCCGGACTGGGTTAACGACAATGCTCGCCCTTTCATCACCTTTGACCCCACCGATCGGCGGTTCTTCGATGAGGTGGAGATTCGCGGTCACAAGCTGCGACTTGCTTCCAAGCCTGCTCTTCTCGCCATGAAGATGGCACGGTACGCCCGCAAGGACTACGCAGACATTAGCGCGTTGATTAGAGCACTTGGTCTGACCCTGCCTGATCAAATAGTCGATCTGACGTACGAGGTACTGGGTGAAGAATCGATGTCGCTGAGCGGCGGTCGAATGGACCTCACCCTTTTGGCGAAAGAAGCGATCGCGAGAGCTGTGCGCACAAGAATCGAGTAGTCCGAATCAAATGTCGGTGGTTCGCCCCACACTGATCTACCCGCAACTTTCGCGGGATTCTAGGCCGGATGGAGTTTCACCATGACTGATTCCAACTACACCGCAATGCTCATTATTCTCGACCGCTCTGGGTCGATGAGCGCTATCCGCGACGACATGGTGGGCGGGCTCGAATCGCTGCTCGCCACGCAGGCCGCTGAACCCGGACTGCTCACCATCGACATTGTGACCTTCGACGACCAGATCGAACTCACGCACTCCTTCGCGCAGCCGGAGGACGTGAAGATCGAGCTTGTTCCCCGCGGCGGCACTGCGCTCTATGACGCGGTGGGTCGCTCGCTGAACGGATTCGGTGAGGCGCTCGCGAACCTGCCAGAGCACGCGCGACCCGGCACCGTGCTGGTGACGATTGTGACGGATGGCGAGGAGAACTCTTCCACCGAGTATTCACCCGAGGTCATCGCGAAGCTCATCGCGCAGCAGCGCGACAAGTACCAGTGGGACATCACGTTTCTCGGGGCGAACCAGGACGCCATCCTCGAGGCGCGCAAGATGGGCATTGAGGAGAGCGCGGCGCTGACCTACTCGACGACCGCCGGAGGGGTGTCATCCGCGCTGCGTGCGCAGTCCCGCAAGGCTGCGGATCGTCGCAGGGGCATGGATACCGGGTTCTTGCCGAGTGAGCGTGGGGCTGCTCTGGATGATGAGGCCCCCACTCACTAGGGGTGCCGGGATGCTGCCAGTTCGCCATACTCTGATCTAGACATGTACCTACTTAGCGACAGCGACTCCAACGCCACCCAAGCTCTCGTGACGAGCGCCAGCGATCTGACTCAGGCTTCGAGCTGCGAGTTCGGTTTCCTTCGGGTACTCGATAAAAGGCTCGGGTTCTCGAACGACCCGCTGCCCGACGATGACGCGATGCTCAAGCGCGCGGCGACGCTCGGCAATGTTCACGAGGAGCGGCTGCGGGATCGCTATCGCGCGGAGTTCGGTGACGAGATGGTCGAGTTCGAGCGCCCCAACAATGACGCCGAAAGTTTGCGCGACTTCGCAGTGCGCACACGCGAAGCGCTGCTCACTGGCGCGCCAGTTGTCTTTCAGGGCGTCTTCTTCGACGAATCCGACCCGGAGTTGCCATTCGTCGGCTACGCCGACTTTCTCGTTCGCCAACCGGATGGCCGCTACCGCGTCGTCGATTCGAAGCTCTCCCGTCATGTGCGCGTCACAGCGCTGCTGCAGCTGGCCGCGTACCATGAGCAGCTTCAGAAGATCGTGGTGCCGGTCGACGACACGGTGGAGTTGATCCTCGGTAATGACGAGTCGGAGACTGCGCTGGTGAGCGACGTTGCGCCGGTCTTTCGCCGACGCCGAGCACGCATGCACGCGATCATCGCCGAGCATCGCGCCGAGGGCAAGCCGGTCGACTGGAACGATGAACGCTACTCACGGGATGGCCGCTGCAAGTTCTGCAAGGAGCCCGCCAAGGCCGCGGATGACTTGTTCACGGTGGCGGGGCTGCGCGCGGGGCAACGGGCGAAGTTTCTTGCCGCCGGCATCCGCACCCTGACCGACCTCGCCGAAACGGCCGAGCGACCTGACGAGCTCGGCATCCCGAAGGCGAGCTACGCGAAGCTTCACCTGCAAGCGAAACTGCAGCACTCCGTTGACCCGAGTGACGAGCACGCGATTCCGCCGGTTGTGGTCGTGAACCCGCTGCCAATCGTGAGCCTGCCAGAGCCGAATGCTGGCGACCTGTTCTTCGATTTCGAGGGCGACCCGATGTACTCGGAGCCTGGGGTGGGCGGCGTGCCTCGCTGGGGCCTCGACTACCTTTTCGGCTGGGTCGATGCCAGCGAAAAGTTCGATTGCCTCTGGGCGCACTCGCACGCCGAAGAGAAGGTTGCGCTGCGCGAGTTCTTGGCATTCGTGGCAGAGCGGCGGCGGCAACATCCGGGCCTCCATATTTACCATTACGCGAGCTACGAGAAGACGCACCTGCTGAGCATTGCGGCGCGGCACGGCGAGGGCGAAGCTGAGGTCGACCAGTTGCTGCGGGAGGGCGTGCTCGTCGACCTGTACCCGGTCGTGATGGGGGCGCTCCGCATCGGAACGCCGTCGTACTCGATCAAGAAACTCGAACCCCTCTACATGGGCGAGCAGGAGCGCGCCGGGGTTGCGAACGCGGCCGACTCGGTCGACGAGTACGTGCGCTCGAGCACGGCGGCGGCCAACGGCGATCAGGCGACGGCGGAGGCGATTCGCGCGGATATCGCCCAGTACAACGCCTACGACTGCCTCTCGACGCTCAAGCTGCGTGATTGGTTGCGGGCTCTGCCCGAAGTGCAGGGCCTGAAAGTGGATGCCGTTGAACCCAAGTTTGACGGCGCAGCTTTCGAGCAGAGCGAGCTCGATCTTGCACTGCAGGCACTCGGAGCACGGGCCGAGGAGCAGGGCGACCAGGCTTCCGCCAACGCGTACCGCATGGCCGCCGCCGCGATCGACTATCACCGACGCGAGGTCAAAAGTTTTTGGTGGGAGCACTACGACCGGCTCGAGCAGCCCTCCGAGCTGTGGGACGACACCCGCGGTGTGTTCGTCGTTGAGGCGGCATCCCTCGCGCGCGATTGGCACAGGGAGGGCAAGCAGCGCACCGAGCGCAGGCACCTGCACTTGCACGGCCAGTGGGCTCCCGGCAGCAGCGCCCCGCGCCCCGGCGGCGACGTGTTCATCGTCTACGGCGACCCGTTGCCCTATCTGCCGCAGGGTCATCGGCCGGGTGCGCGCATCGCCAGAGCGGTTCGGTTTCTCGACCCCGCCGAGGATGACTTCGGCATTCTCGTGATCGAAACCCGGCCAGAGGACACCGCGGCCTGGGATGAGATGCCCACGCACGTCACCCCGGGCCCGCCGCCGCGCGCCGACAGCATCGTCGCGGCGATCGAAGCGTGGGGTGCGTCTGTAGTTGACGCCGAACCTGAGTGGCCGGGCGACGCCATGTCAGACCTGCTGCTACGCAAAGCCCCCGCCGAGGCGAGCCCGCTCGAGCCCATGACCGGCCCGGATGACGGCGTGCGCGCCGTGGTGGCCTCGCTGCGCTCGCGGCAGAGCGGGTATCTTGCCGTGCAGGGTCCCCCGGGAACGGGCAAGACGTATCTGGCGGCCCACGTCATCCGGGAGTTGATTGA
>JBDSUT010000271.1:0-4547 GCA_039927595.1 Terrimesophilobacter sp. | reverse complement strand
CATCATCAAACTTTTGAACTTCGCGCACGGCGACATCTATATGGTCGGCGCATTCATCGGCTACCAGCTGTTGATCTCCCTGGGTGGTTCCTTTCAGGCCATGGGCCTCATCTCACTCATTATCGTGATGATGATCAGCATGCTGCTCACGGGCACCATCGGTGTTGTCGTGGAGAAACTTGCGTATCGTCCGCTGCGCGGGGCGCCACGACTGGCCGTGCTCATCACCGCGGTGGGTGCATCCTTCGCCCTTGAATACGGGGTCGCCGCGATTGCCAGCCCGAACCCGCGGGGCTTTCCCGTTCGACTCGACGGGCAAACACTTTTCGTTCTCGGCGCGCGAGTTACGGTTCCGCAGATTATCTTGATGATCGTTGCGGGCATTCTCATGATTGCGCTCGACAGCTATATCCGTAGAACCTCGACGGGGCGCGCGATGCGAGCAATCTCTCTCGACATGAAGGGCTCCCTACTCATGGGGGTCAACGTGAACTCCGTTATCAGCCGCACCTTCTTCATTGGCTCCGCCCTTGCGGGTGCGGCCGGAGTCATGGCCGGGGCCTACTACGGCAAAATCGACTTCCTGATGGGATTCATCATCGGTCTCAAGGCCTTCACGGCGGCGGTGATCGGCGGCATTGGCAATATTCGAGGCGCCATGCTCGGCGGCCTCGTGCTGGGGCTCGTTGAATCATTTGGTTCCGAGATCGTCGGTGGTCAGTGGCGGGATGCCTTTGCCTTCGCCGTTCTTATCCTTTTCTTGACTCTGAGGCCCACCGGTATCCTCGGCGAGCGTGTGACGGAGCGTGTGTGATGACGAACGAAAACATGACCGAGAGCATCCACACGGTGGAAGCGACAGGCAAGACAAAGGGCTTCGGAGCCTGGTTCGGCTACGTTTTTGAGAACAAATACATCGGCCTGGCAGCACTCGTGGTTGCCCTGCTGATGCCCTTTCTCATTGCGACTCCGTACGCGCTCAACATCATGACGACGGCGGCAATCTTTGTCGTTTTGGCGGCAGGGCTCAACATTGTGGTTGGCTATTGCGGGCTCCTCGACTTGGGCTACATCGCTTTTCTCGCGGTCGGCGCCTACACGGGTGGCATCCTCTCGAAAGCGTTTGAGCTGCCGGTGTTGTTCACGCTGCCGGCCGTTGTCGTCATGTGTGTTCTTGCCGGCCTCATCATCGGGGCCCCGACGCTTCGACTGCGCAGCGACTATTTGGCCATCGTGACGCTCGGATTCGGTGAAATCACTCGCATTACGGCACAGAACCTCACCATCACCGGTGGGCCGCAGGGGATTTACAACATCCCCAGCTTCCTTGTCATCGGCGATATCGATTTCCAGAGCCCCGTGGTCTTCTACTACATGACCGTGATCATTGTTGCCGCTCTCGTTCTCGCGGCAGCGCGGCTCGGCAAGTCACGTCTCGGCCGGGCGTGGAAGTTTGTGAAAGAAGATGAGGATGCGGCAGAGGCGATGGGCATCCACACTTACAAGGTGAAGTTGCTCGCCTACATCTTTGGTGCCATTTGGGGCGGATTCGGCGGGATGCTTTTTGCGTCCCACTTGACCGCAATTTCACCGCCAAGCTTTCTGTTCCTGCAATCAGCACTCGTACTCATGGCGGTCGTGCTCGGTGGCATGGGAAACATGAAGGGTGTTGTTCTTGGGGCGCTCGCCATCAGCCTGCTGCCGGAGCTGCTGCGCGACTTTGCCGCGTACCGGTACCTGCTCTTCGGGCTGCTTCTCGTTGTTGTGATGGTGTTCCGTCCGCAAGGGTTGTGGCCTCCCCGAGGGGCTGAGGCTGAACGCACCAAATTCGAGCGGGAAAATGCCGCGTTCGCGAACGGATTGAAACGATGAGCGCGGTACTGGAGGTCCAGGACCTCGCGATTTCCTTCGGTGGCGTCAAAGCTGTCGATGGGCTCACGTTCACCGCAAACGCGAAGGAGATCATTGCGGTCATTGGTCCCAATGGGGCGGGCAAGACATCCGCGTTCAACTGCATCACGGGCTTCTATAAGCCGACGAGTGGCTCAGTGACGCTCAACGGTGTGGACATCACCGGTAAGCGGCCAGCGGACATCGCGCACCAAGGTGTTTCTCGCACTTTCCAGAACCTCAGACTGTTTCATGACATGACGGTGCTCGACAATGTGCGCGCAGGAATGCACCTTTATGGTGGTCAGAACTTTGTAGATGCGATCTTCCACACCCCGCGCTTCAAGCGAAGTGAAGCTCACTACACGGAGGAAGCGCACTACTGGCTTGATTTCGTGGGGTATCGCGGCCGCCGTGGAGTTCCGATCCGCAACCTGTCCTACGGGCAGCAAAAACAGGTGGAGATTTCGCGGGCACTCGCCCGCAAGGCAGAACTCCTCTTGCTCGACGAGCCAGCGGCGGGCCTCAACCACTCTGAAAAACAAGACCTTCTGGAGCTCATACAACGCATCCGGGATCTCGGTACCGCAGTCGTGCTCATCGAGCACGACATGGGGCTCGTGATGGAGGTGTCGGAGCGCATTGTGGTGATGAACTTCGGAAAAGAAATCGCCGTCGGTTCTCCCGCCGAAGTGAAAGCGAACCCGGCAGTGATTGAAGCGTATCTCGGCAAGGATGACGAAGACGAGGAGGTGCAGGCTCATGGCGATGCTTGAGTTTGAGAACGTCGAAGTCTTCTACGGAAAGGTGCAGGCGCTGCGTGGCCTCACGCTGCACGTCGACGAAGGTGAGATTGTTGCGCTCTTGGGCAATAATGGTGCGGGTAAAACGACCACGCTTTCCACCGCATCCGCATTGATGAATCCGCAGTCCGGAACAGTGAAGTTCGACGGCGTCGACATCACGAAGGGCAAGCCGTGGGATGTCGTGAAGGCTGGTCTCATTCACGTTCCGGAGGGCCGCAGGATCTTTAGCACGATGACGGTGCACGAGAACCTTCTTCTTGGCGGATACCTGGTGAAGGATCGCGCGCTCGTGTCGAAGAGGTTGAAGCATGTTTACGAGCTGCTTCCGCTGTTGGGCGAGCGGAAGGCTCAGCAGGGTGGAACCCTTTCCGGTGGTGAGCAGCAGATGCTCGCGATCGGGCGCGCTCTTATCGCGGGCCCGAAAATGCTCATGCTTGATGAGCCGTCCATGGGCCTTGCCCCTCTGATTGTCGCCCAGGTCATGCACGTGATTAAGGACATCCGAAATGAGGGAACGACGGTTCTTCTTGTGGAGCAGAATGCGCGGGCGGCCTTGAAGGTGACGGATCGCGCCTATGTCATCGAAGAGGGCGCGACGACTCTCGAGGGCATTGCATCAGAAATGATTGCCGACCCGAGGATTATCGACGCGTACTTGGGTGCGTAAAGGGCAGAGCGCTGGGGCGATCGGGAACCATCGCTTTCCCGAGGACAGTCATGTAGTATGTTACATATTACAAGGGCGAAAGGCAAAGCAATGACGAAGAGTGCCGTTATCATCGGTGCTGGTATCGTCGGCGCCGCCTGCGCCCGCAGCCTTGCCCTTGCGGGCCTAGACGTCGTCATCGTTGACCGAGCGACGTCGGTCTCGGGCACCACGGCACGCGGTGAAGGAAACCTTTTGGTCTCCGATAAGGCACCCGGTCCCGAACTGGCGCTGGCGCTGAAGGCCTCAGCAGGTTGGCCCGAACTCGTCAACGAGATTGCCCAGGAATTGGGCGAGGACTTCCCGTCTATCGAGTTCGAAGCCAAGGGCGGGATCGTAGTCGCGACAACAGAGCAGGGCGCGGCCCCGCTCCTGGCCTTCGCGGCCGCGCAGAGGCAGGCGGGCGTTGAGGCTCACGAACTCACAGTCGAGGAAGCGTTAGAACTCGAACCGGAGCTAAACCCCGCACTCACGGCCGCCGTGCACTACCCGCAAGACGCTCAAGTTCAGCCCGTGATCGCCGCGGAGGCGCTGCTCGCTTCTGCGCGCAAACACGGCGCCAGAGTCATGCAGTGCACGCGAATTCTCGGGCCGATCATGAGCGACGGAGCGCTCATCGGCGTCGTGACAGATCGAGGGGAACTCCGAGCGGATGCCGTGGTCATCGCCGCAGGCCCGTGGTCTGGCGAGGTAGCCAGCACGCTCGGCGTTGACCTGCCGGTGCGACCTCGTCACGGAATGGTTCTCGTCACCTCCCGCATGAAGCAGCGCGTGTTCCACAAGGTGTACGACGCAGATTACGTGGGTGCGGTCGGCTCGGGGGATGCTGCCCTTCAAACGTCCAGCGTCGTGGAGTCCACGGCATCCGGCACCGTCCTGATCGGGTCTTCACGGCAGCAAATTGGGTTCGACAGTCGGCTACGGCCCGACACGCTCTCCGAACTCGCCGCAAAGGCCATCCGATTGTTTCCGTTCCTCACCGAGCAGGCGATCATTCGCACGTACGGCGGGTTTCGTCCGTTTATGCCAGACCACATGCCTCTCGTGGGTGCCGACCCGCGGATGCCAGGGTTGTGGCATGCAACCGGCCATGAAGGTGCAGGTATCGGTTTGGCGCCGGTCACCGGAGACTTGATCGCTGCTCT
>JBDSUT010000270.1:0-2613 GCA_039927595.1 Terrimesophilobacter sp. | reverse complement strand
GCAGAAGTTCGCCGGTGTCGGGGTTGATGATGCGGATGTCGCGGTCGTGGACGAGGACGAGGACTCGGGTTCTCGCGTGGACGCGGCCGATGCCGATGTGGTGCATTTTGGAGTTGATGCGCAGAGTAACGACGCCCGAATCGTCGACGCGGTCGTGTCGTACTCGGTTGTGGGTATCGTTGTCGCGGCTGCCAGTCGGAGTGGCTTTGGGCATGCTCGTGTAGAGCGCGGCCGGGGTCGCTTGGTGGGGTAGCGAGCGATGGGGGCGCCGGTGGTTGTCTTCGTCAGCGAACTCATCGAGCAGGGTTTGCAGTTCGGTGATAGTGCCGGGCTGGGGTGATCTTGCGCGGAGCCATTTCTTCAATGTTTGCTGGAAGCGTTCCACTTTGCCCTGGGTCGTGGGATGGTTTGATCTGCCGTTTTTCTGAGTGATGTGGAGGCGGCGCAGCTCTGTTCTTTTTCACTTGGAAAGATGATGCATCCATTGGTGACGGTCGGAGCACAATTTGGCTCCACCCAGCAGTGTCGCTCGCATTCAAATTCGTGGGCAGTCGGATGCCCACCATCAATCGCGAATGGATTGACCTCATGATTTTGTCGGCAAACTCAGCAGGCGGGCTTCAACTCATGCCCGAGCCCACGCTCACGGATGCACCACCGGCCTCACACAATGGAGGGGATCAATGACGTCACGCACCACCATCCTTTATGACGGCGAAGAGTATGTGGTTGCGAGCGGGCGAGCGCAGTGAAGGCGGGCATCCAGAAGATTCTGGAGACCGGAAAGCCCGGCTGGCTGGTTGTGAACCATGGTCGTGGACAGCTTCAAGAAGCAGAGTTGCTCATTACGGTCTCCACGCCCGTCAGTCTTATTGACACCAGCGAGCCGAGCTCCCCAGCGCCCGTTTAGATCGTCACCATCACGGTGGTCATGGTGACGGCGATAGTCGCGGCGGCGGCGAGGAGAACGCACCCGAACGCTCCTGCCGCCAATGCCACAAAGTGCCCGGATGTGGTTCCGAGTCGGGTCAAGAAGACTCCACCCGCCGTGATGATGAGAATGAAACTGAAGTACAGCATTGTGACCATCATCATGCGGCACCTGCTCGATGTGTGACTGGCGCTGTTGCGGTCTGGCTCAGAGCGCTGAAGTAATCAACTGCCTCCTTGAACGTGTTAAAGAATTGGCTCAACTCGGGTTGGTTGATGATAGCCACCTCGTAGACACCCCCAAGCTCATTGATAAAGCCAAGAACACGACCACCACTCGGGCGGTCCCAAGCGCCGGCGATTACTTGCCATTTTCGCTCCGCCAAGGGCTCGGCGATCAACAATGGACGTTCGGTCTTCATCATCACCACTCCTCCCACTTTTCGTACAGCGTGCTTATCGATCAGTGACGTGCGATTCGGGTGAGATCGGGGCGCTCAGAGAGCGCGACGGCCCGAAACTGTGCGGAACAGCCACCCGATGACAGCGACGATGAGCAGGATTACTCCCACCCAGAGCAGAAAGCTGACGGCTTTAACGAAGCCACCCACGAACAGCAAAATGATGGCAATAACGGCCAACAGGATGAAAAGGTTACTCATGATTCTTTATCCGTTTCTGTAGTTCGTTCGGTTTCCGGCCCTTACAACTTGGCCGGTAACAACATTCCCCCACAGTGAGCAAGCCTCGAACAAGGGCTAGTATTCTCAGGTTGGTTCTGCTATGTAATCCCTGCTTAGCGACTCAATGCTGAGCACAGCTTTCGCGATGAGAAAGTAGATGATCGGAATCCACGACCGCGGTTGCGATCACGTTCGCATCGACCACTCGTCTCGCGGCAGATTCCTCAGGGTCAGTCGCTGTGATCAGCATGGGATCGTGCATAAGGTCTTCAACGAGAGCATCGGGCCTCGCAAGAATGAGATCCCGAAGCTCGATCGCGCCGACAACTCCGCGGTTCTGTCCGGCGACCGACATAAAGGAGGCGGTCTCTGTCTCCTGTGCACGAAGCTCCACTAGCGCTGCACGAAGGACAGTCCGTGGCCTACGCGGTTCAGCGTTTCTGCAGACCCGAAACCGCC
Organism: Terrimesophilobacter sp.; assembly: GCA_039927595.1. Taxonomy (GTDB): domain Bacteria; phylum Actinomycetota; class Actinomycetes; order Actinomycetales; family Microbacteriaceae; genus Terrimesophilobacter. The sequence goes on along the minus strand of JBDSUT010000270.1, from coordinate 541 downwards.
GGCAACCACCGTAGGTAACCACCGCGGGCAAAGACCTCACTGTGTGCCGGAGTGCGCCTCGAGAAAGTTATACAGCTCGTTGTCATCGACACCGGGAAACGTGCCAGAAGGTAAGGGGGAAAGGATGTGCGCGTGAAGCTTCGCACTCGCCCACGCTTTGCGCGACCATCGCGAGGCGAGGCCGTCTGCCGGCCTGCGACAACAACTCGCATCCGGGCACGTGGATGACTGGCGGTTCGAGGCATCCCTGCCCCTAAACCACTTCGCATCGTTGAAAGGCACACCGAAGGTGATCGAAAACTCCTCCGCTTTGGAGGTACCGATTTGCGTCGAACCCCAATAGGTGCCTGCGGGAGTGTCAGTGTACTGGTAGAACTCGGTGGTGCGGTTTGTTCGCTCAAAGGCCAAGCGTGCCCCCCAGTGGCGACAGACCATTTGCCCTTCGGTGGAGCCAGTGATGTCGGTGGGCAAGGGAAGGCCATCATTCTCGTAGCCTTTGTATAAGGCACCGTCTTCACCAACTCGCAAAAAGTGAACCGTC
>JBDSUT010000269.1:0-5998 GCA_039927595.1 Terrimesophilobacter sp. | reverse complement strand
CGCCGCCGTCGTGGTGCATGCACCGCTGACGGTTATTTGATCGAACCCTCGATGAGCCCTTCCACGAGGGCTTCAACCGTGCGTTCTTCTGCAATGACATTTACCGCGATGCCCGCAGCCCGTGCCTCAAATGCCGTGCGGGGACCAATCGCGACAATGACGGTGTTTGAAGGCAAGGGGGCGAGTTGCTCCTGAATCTGACGCGCTACGCTCCCCGAGGTGATGAGAATGCCGCCGATCGCGCCAGAGGCCACATCATCCGCGACAGCTCTGGGCACGGGTACCCCCACCGTCCGGTAGGCAGTCACAAACTCTGCTAAAACGCTCAGCGACTTCAGGCCCGTCGCGAGGGACTCATCCGCTCCTTCTGACTGAGGAACCAGCACCCGTCCTGAGGGAGGCGCAACAGCCCACTCCTTAACGAGGCCGCGCGAGGAGTTGTCACTTTCGGGAGTGAAGTCGATGCGGTATCCGGCGAGAGTGAGAGCGGGAACGGTCATTTCACCGATCGCTGCGATCCTCGTTTGCGTCGGAACTCGCACATTGTGGCCCACCAGAACATCAACTGTTGTCGAGCTGGTGACAATGAGCCACTCGTATTCACCGCCCTCGAGGCGAGAGAAAAACTCCGCCAGTTGTTCCGCGTTCTGGGAGCTAGCAAAGTTGATCATGGGAGCAACGACCGGGAGCGCGCCCTGTTTTCGCAAAGATGCCGCCACCGTGTTCCCCCATTCGCCGCCACGGGGAACGAGCACACGCCACCCCGCCAAGGGCTTGGGGCTTAGCCGAGACGTCATTCAGCGCTCGGTCGGGAGGTACTCATGTCGTCTATCCTGCACCGTTAGACGACGAGCACCAAAAGAGAGGGATAGAACGCCTAGTCGTCCCCGAGCACTGCCCAAGCGATGATCCCACCAACAACAACGACAACGGCGGTCACGCCGATGATCCATGACACGGGTTTTTTCTCCCACGAGTCGCGGGCCCTCGTGCCCAGAATGCCGAGCTGTTTTGGCACATTGAGCTTGTCTTCAATGGCATCGAGTGTCTCTGCAAGTTCTGTTCGTGCCGCCTCAGAACGCTCGGTTGCCATTCTCATGATGCCCTCCGATTCGCGGTTCCTTTGATGACGCGCAGGTCCCGACGAACGCTCGTGATGGTTTCGGTTGGCTTGGGATCACTCTTCTTCAACTGATTGAGCCCCAACAGCACGAAGACCACAACAATGATCACCAGCAGCGCCCCGACCATGAGAGCAGCGAGCCACGCCGGAAAGACCACCGCAAGCCCAAGGATCGCTGCCGCCGTGAACACCCCCGCCGCGAAGACTGCAAAAACGGCAGCAACGGCAAGGAACCCAATGCCGATTCCCGCGTGTTTAAGCTTACGGATCAGCTCCGCTTTGAGCTGTTCAAGCTCACTCTTCACAAGCTCGACCAAGAGGCTGGGGAGGCTCATGACCAAGCTGATGAGCGAACGCTTCTCCGCCCTGGTCCTGTTTTGCTCAGTCACTAGTGAACTCCGGCTACTTTTTCGTCAACGACGACGTGGGCTTTGTGGTCGTCGACTTCTTTTTCGGTGCCGCGCTGGAAGATGCAGCGCTCGACTTGGTTTTGGCTGACCCGGAGGATGGCGTGCGCTTGATCACCTTCTTGGCAGTGTCACCAAAGAAGTCAACGACCTCGGGGGCCTTATCTTTGGCGAACTGCTCCACGTTGTGAACCTGCTGAGTAACACGCGGATCGCTCCAGAAACGGTTCGCCGCGCGTTTGATTTGTTCGTAACGCCCACGACCGGCACGCGCTCCGAGCACGTATCCGATGCCAACTCCGACCAGCAGAACAAGCTTGCCTCGCATCATCACTCCGTCTCTTTCGGTACACCGACGTTGAGTCGACCCCTCTAGCGTAGCGTCGACGTTTTGGCTGATGGTCAGGCAGTTCACAGAAAGACACCAGTCCCCTCAAGGAACAGGTGCCCCCCTCTCCGTGCGGATACGAAAAGGTCAGGTAACGAATTCGAGCAAATCCAGCCCTACCGTGCGCATGGAATCCAACACGCGAAGCCGCCTTTCCAGCGAACCGTCGTCAAACTGCACCGTGACGGCATAGGCAACGGCAGCGCGCGGGCCCTGCAGAATCCCCACCTCACTGCGCACTCCGACATCCGTTCCGGTCTTATTGACCACCTGCACGCCATGGCCCGCTGCTCGGTGAGAGAGCGGATCAAGCCCGAAGGCACTCGCCACCATCGAAAGATCGTTGTTGAGTGAAAGCCATCCGACAACTCGGCGACTTGTCACCGGATCAACAATCTGCCCTCGGTAGAGTGCGCCGAACAGCCAAGCGAGTTCTGCAGTGGATCCCACCGAAAGCTGGGGTGCATCATCCGGTCCCCTGACATCGCGCACTTGATCAAGCAGAGCCGTACGCGCGAGTCCGAGCGACTCCGTGCGCGCCCGCACCGCCTCGAGTCCGATCTGGCGCAACAACACATTGGTGGCAAGGTTGTCACTCGTCGCCCCGACGAGCGCCGCCAAATCGGCAACCGGGAGCGACGGGGCTTGCAAGTGTTGCCACAGACCAGAATCACTGACCGTATCGCCGGGCGCTTTATCGAGGATGCCGTAACCCGAGAACTCTCTCGCCGTGAGTCGCGCCGAAACCTCGATGAGCAGGAGGACTTTGCCGACACTTGCTGTCGGCAAAACTATGCGGTCGTCGATCGAGCACAAAGCTAGCCCCGTGCTGAGATCTAACACGCTCGCCGAAACGTGAGCCCCCTCATACCCCAGGAGCCCGAGCGCGGTAAACGTGCTGGTGAAGTTCGCTACTCCGCCAGCACCGCGGTGTCGGGGTTCTCTCGCAGTGCGATCCCGATCGCGTTTCACTTGATTTCGGGTGGGTACTACCAAATAGTCACACGCTCTTCTGGGTCAAGCCACAACTCATCTTTCTGGGTCACTCCAAAGGTCTCATAGAACCCATCAAGATTGCGAACGATTTGATTGCAGCGAAACTCGTTGGGCGAGTGGGGGTCAATCGAAAGCAGTCGGATTACCTCTTCGTCTCTCGCCTTCAGCTGCCACGACTGCGCCCACGACATAAAGAATCGCTCCGCTCCGGTCATCCCGTCAACAACAGGCGGCTCGTCTCCGTTGAGCGAGATGAGGTAAGCCTTCCAGGCGATGCCGAGCCCGCCGAGGTCGCCGATGTTCTCACCAATCGTGAGGGCACCGTTGACGTGGTGCTCCGGCACCTGCCGCGGGGCGAGCGCGCTGTACTGCTCAATGAGTGAGCCGGTGAGTTTCTCAAACGCGGCACGATCCGCCTCGGTCCACCAGTCAGTGAGTCGACCATCGCCGTCATACTTGGACCCCTGGTCATCGAATCCGTGACCAATCTCGTGCCCAATAACTGCGCCAATTGCACCGTAGTTGGCAGCGGAATCTCGTGTCTCGTCGAAGAATGGAAACTGCAGAATAGCCGCGGGGAAGACGATTTCGTTGAAACCGGGGTTGTAGTACGCGTTGATCGTTTGCTGCGTCATGAACCACTCATCGCGATCGAGCGGCTTTCCGATCTTTCCCAGTTCGCGCTGAAACTCGAACTCATTTCCCGCACGAACATTGCTAATCAGATCGGTCGCACTGGTTTCGAGGTTCGTGTAATCACGCCACTTCACCGGGAACCCAATTTTTGGCGTGAACTTCTCGAGTTTTTCTAAGGCGCGCCCCTGTGTCTCTTTGGTCATCCAAGAAAGCCCCGTGATGCTCTGTCGGTAGGCCTCGATCAGGTTTGCCACGAGAACGTCCATCGCAGTTTTCGCGGCCGGAGGAAAGTGGCGCTCGACGTAAGTGCGGCCAACCGCTTCGCCCATCATTCCCTCAACCAGCGAGACGCCGCGCTTCCAACGGGCACGCAACTCTGGGGTGCCCGTAAGGGTCTTGCCGTAGAACTCGAAGTTTGCGTTCACAAAGTCGCTGGAAAGGTACGCGGCAAACGAGCGGATGACTTGCCAGCGCATCCAGTCGGTCCAGTCGGAGAGACGCTCGGCCACGAGCAGCGTAGCGAGCCCTTCCAGAAAGCTCGGCTGGCGCACCACTACCTCGGCGAAAGCGCCCTTCGGTGGGTCTAGCTCGGTGAGCCATTCGGAAAGGTCGGGGCCCCCGACCTCTGACCAGGCACGAAGGTTGTAGGTCTTGTTGCTGTCGCGGCATGCCACGTTGTCCCAGTGGTGACTCGCAATATCTGTCTCGAGCGCAAAAACTCGCTGCGCCCGCTCGGCAGCGCCCTCCACGCCAGCGAGAGTGAACATCTTCTCGATGAACGGAACATACTTGCTGCGCACTTCTGCGAACTTCTCTTCGCGGTAGTACGACTCGTCGGGCAGGCCGAGCCCACCTTGCTCAAGAAAGACAAGGTAACGCTCTGGGTTGCCGGGATCGTTGTCGACGAAGAGCTGGGCGAAGCCCGTGATTCCACTGCGCTCAAGGCGACCAAGATTGCTCAAAAACTCGGTGGTGCTGCCGATGGCGTCGATCTCGGCGAGGATGGGAACCAGTGGCGCTCCCCCCACTTCTTCGATGGCGGCTTCATCCATGAAGCTCGCGTACAGATCGCCATACTTGCGCTCTTCCGTGCCGGGCTTGGCCTGCTGCGCCTCGATGATGATCTCCTGCACAGCTTTCTCGGCCTCTTCTGCCAAGAGGTAGAAGGAGCCATACCTGGCTTTGTCGGAAGGGATTTCTGTGCGCGCAATCCATTTGCCGTTCACGTGCCGGTAGAGGTCATCTTGGGGCCGGATGTTCGGGTCAAGTTCGTCTGTGTGAATGCCGGCAGTCAGCGCAGTAGGTTCGGTCATCCTCTCAGCCTAAGAGTTATTGCTTGAGCGCATGATCTTTGCCGCAACACGAGCTCACTCGCACCTCGAGGAACTGGGGCTGGCGGCGCGCGCGGAGTGGTGCAAAGGTTTCTTATGAGCCTTGACCCCGTAGAGAGTAACCCTGAACACTATTCTGTAATTTTCGAAAACGAGCGAGTCCGCGTGTTGGAATACACAGACTCTCCCGGTGACAAAACAACCCCCCACGAGCACCCAGACAGTGTCATGTACACGTTGAGTGCGTTCCACCGTCGTCTTCACTCTGGTGAGACGCATCGTGATGTTGAGCTGCCCGCCGGCCTGACCAGTTGGCTCCCCGCCCAGCAGCATGCCGGTGAAAACATCGGGGACACGCAAACGCACGTGCTCTTTGTGGAACTTAAAGAAGGCACGAGCGTTCCCTCCCACGGCACTCTCGGCCCCTCCTGACCTAGGCAGGTGCTCCTGCCGCCCGCGACCCCGAGCTCTGCGCGCGCTTAGGCTTGAGCGTGCCCGAAATTTCTCCCGCATCTTCTTCTGCATCCTCCGTCTACACCCGTGCGCAATTGGTCGCGTGGCGAAACGGAATTTTTGCTGCCTTCGCCGTGGGCGGTCTGGGTCTGGCAAGTTGGATGGCGCGCACCCCCGCCGTGAAAGATGCCTTAGAAGCGACCACTGCGCAAATGGGTGTGCTCATTCTCGGGCCCGCTGTGGGGTCAATATTTGGTCTCACACTCTCCAGCCATCTCATCTCGCGTTTCGGTATCAAGAGGGTGTTGTTGGTGTGCCTCATCGTCACGCCCGTCGGCATCGCCGTCGCAGGAGTGACCCTCACCCTCTTCGCCAGTTTTTGGCTCGTGGTACTGGGTCTCTTCATTTTTGGTCTCGCGTTTGGGGCGTGCGACGTCAGCATGAACCTTTCCGGCGCGATCAACGAACGCCATCTCGGGCGCACCATCATGCCCCTCTTTCACGCCTTCTTCAGCATCGGTACGATTCTCGGCGCCGGCGCCTGCGCCGCGTCAGAGTTGTTGCACATTTCGATTGCCACACAGTCTCTTATCGTCGCCGCCATCATGTTGATTGTCGGTGTGATCGGTGCGCTCGCCACACAGTCCGAAACTGTGCCTCCCGT
>JBDSUT010000268.1:0-7387 GCA_039927595.1 Terrimesophilobacter sp. | reverse complement strand
ATATTTGGCCAAGACGGCTCGTGAACTTGGCGCAGACACCGTGGCGCACGGTTGTACGGGCAAAGGAAACGACCAGGTGAGATTCGAAGCTGCCGTCGCCGCGCTTGCTCCTGAGCTCACGAGCATCGCGCCCGTGCGCGACCTAGCCCTCACCCGCGACAAGGCGATTGTGTACGCCGAGGAGCACAACCTGCCCATCGAACAGTCCAAGAAGAACCCATACTCTGTCGACAAAAATGTGTGGGGCCGCACGCTTGAGTGTGGTTTTCTCGAGGACCCGTGGGCGCCACCTATTGAGGATCTCTACGAGTACACGCAGGATCCGGCCAAGGTGCAGCCGGCCGATGAGATTGTCATCTCCTTTGAGCGGGGAATCCCGGTCGCTATCGACGGGGTGAATCTATCTCCGCTTCAGATCATTCAGAACCTCAACACCCTCGCCGGTAAACACGGCGTCGGTCGGGTGGACATCATTGAGGATCGGCTCGTCGGCATCAAAAGTCGTGAGATTTATGAAACCCCTGCCGCAACCACTCTTATTGCTGCGCACGAGGCGCTCGAGAACCTCACGCTGGAGCGCGACGTTAACCGCTACAAGCGCAAAATTGAGGCGGACTGGGCAAACCTCGTCTATGACGGCCTCTGGTTTTCTGGACTCAAACGCTCCCTCGATGCGTTCATTGACGACACGCAGAAGTTCGTCAGTGGCGAGATTCGACTCACGTTGCAGGGGGGCCGCGCGGTCGTCACCGGGCAACGCAGTGCAGAGAGCCTCTACGACTTCGACCTTGCCACCTACGACACAGGTGACACCTTTGATCAGTCTCTGTCGAAAGGCTTTATCGAATTGTGGTCGCTTCCGAGTCGCATCTCTGCGCGCAGGGATGCTGCCCACGAAGGCAAGGCGCACCACTAGTGTCCACGGGTGGCACGACCAACGAAGGCAGTCTCTGGGGCGCTCGGTTTGCCGGCGGGCCCTCACCAGAACTGGCTCGCCTCAGTCGGTCAACCCACTTCGATTGGCAGTTGGCGCCGTATGACATTGCGGGCTCGCGCGCGCACGCCAAGGCTCTTGCTGTCGCTGGTTATCTCGATCATGATGAGCTCACGCGGATGCTGAGCGGTCTCGACTCGATCCTCTCTCGTGTTCAGAACGGATCGATTGTTCCGCACGAGAGTGACGAAGATGTGCACGGTGCCCTCGAGCGTGAGCTTCTGAAAGAGGTGGGGGCAGACCTCGGGGGAAAGCTTCGCGCGGGGAGAAGCCGTAATGATCAGATTGCGACTCTCATCCGGCTGTACCTTCTTGATCACGCGAGCCTGATCGGGAGTGAGGTGGTCCACCTCATCGATGCGATTGCGGCGCAGGCTGACGCGCACCCAGCGGCGGTAATGCCGGGGCGCACGCACCTGCAGCACGCGCAGCCTGTGCTGTTGGCACACCACTTGCTGGCGCACGCGTGGCCACTCGTACGAACGCTCGAGCGGCTGAGGGATTGGCGCGTGCGGGCATCCGTGAGCCCCTACGGTGCTGGTGCGCTCGCGGGTAGCTCTCTGGGCCTTGACCCTGGCGTGGTGGCAACGGAGCTTGGGCTTTCGCGGCCGAGTGAGAATTCGATTGACGCGACCTCCGCGCGTGATGTCGTCGCTGAGTTCGCGTTCATTGCGGCCCAACTCGGCATCGACCTTTCGCGGTTCGCGGAGGAGATCATCCTCTGGAATACGCGGGAGTTCGGATTTGTCGTTCTCGATGATGCCTACTCCACCGGTTCATCGATCATGCCGCAGAAGAAGAATCCTGATATTGCGGAGCTCGCTCGCGGAAAGTCGGGTCGGCTCATTGGCAACCTCACGGGGCTTCTTGCCACGCTGAAAGGTCTGCCTCTGGCATACAACCGTGACCTGCAGGAGGACAAGGAGCCGGTCTTTGACTCGGTGGAGACTCTTGAGGTGCTCCTGCCTGCATTCACCGGCATGGTCGCGACACTTCGTTTTGACACGGAGCGTATGGCGGAGCTCGCGCCCCAAGGCTTCTCGCTCGCAACGGATGTCGCCGAATGGCTTGTGCGCCAGGGCGTGCCCTTTCGAGACGCGCACGAGGTTACCGGTTCCCTCGTTGCCTTCTGCGAGGCGCACGGGCTCAGCCTCGATGACGTGAGTGACGACCAGTTCGCGACTGTTTCTGGCTCCCTTACTCCTGAGGTGCGTAGCGTACTCACGGTGTCGGGGTCGATCGCGAGCCGCAATGGGGTCGGCGGCACCGCGCCGGAGCGCGTTGCCGAACAACGTGCACAGTTGATCGATCGCGTCAAAAAACTTGAGCACGCACTGACAGAACGATGAGTTTCGACCGTTCCCTTTTGCTAGCTCCGAGCTTCGAGGTGGCGCCACTGCTTCTGGGTTCGATCATCACCGTTGATTCGCCGGAGGGTGCGGTGAGCATCCGGATAACGGAGGTGGAGGCTTATCACGGGTCTGAAGATCCGGGCTCACATGCTTACCGCGGTAAGACGACTCGCAATGCGGTGATGTTCGGTGAGCCAGGTCACCTTTACACGTATTTCACGTATGGCTTGCATACCTGCGCGAACGTGGTGTGCGGGCCAGAAGGTTTGGCGTCAGGGTGCCTTCTTCGCGCCGGTGAGGTTGTGGACGGTATCGAATTGGTGCGTGCGCGTCGTCAGACCTCACGCACAGATCTGGACCTGGCTCGAGGGCCGGCGCGGCTCACCGTTGCGGCTGGGATTACGCTCGCGGATGGTGGTGCGGATCTTGTTGCGAGCCGCATTCGTCTGGAACTGGGCGGCGGAGTGCCCGAGGTCGCCATGGGGCCCCGTACGGGTGTTTCAGGTCCGGGCGGTTCCGCTGATTTTCCGTGGAGATTCTGGATTCCGGGCAACCGCACTGTTTCGCCCTTCAAAGCGCACGCGCATCACCGTGGGTTGAGAGCCGACGGGTCTATTGCCAACCTATGAGGACTGGCGTGACGCACAGTGCGGCCCACAGGATACTCACCAGCGTTCCGATAATGAATCGCTCTCGCGCGGCGGAGTTTTCAAGCTCAGAGAATCGGCCCAGGCCTTTGATGGCGACGACGATAGCTACTGCTGCGAACTGACCCATGAGGGCTGCACCCATGATCATGAGCCGCTCAAGGTATCCAATGGTCATCCCGCCGCGCAAAATTTCACGATCTTCCTTCGTTGCCCCCTCCTCGGTCACGAGAATGCCGCCGTGATCGCCGAGCGGTTCTGCGCCGCTTCCCGCAAGCTGGAGTGCGACAAGCACGAGGGGGCTGCCCCCGATGGTGCCGATGAGTACGAGCAGCACTGTGGTAACTATCAAAAAACCACGAGGAGGCATAGCCTCACTGCCGATTGCTGCCACAAAGGTTATGAACGCAACAATGACACCGACGACGGGGGTGATCAACCAGGGAGTGCTCGGCTTGTGTGAGGTCGATTGGCGACTGGCCAGCAGCGCCAGTAGCACACCCGTCACGAGCACCAGAAGTAGGGCACTCCAGAGAATGATGTCGAGGGTGTTCACAAGCGCCTTTCCGTCGCGGTGGAGTCAACGCTATCGAGTTGACGCAGAATTCGTGCGAGTGATGGCCGTGCGGCCTGTTCGGTGCGCAATTCGGCCGCGCGTGCGCGAAGGCTGACGGCTTGAGGACTGATGCCCAGCATCACGGCAGCTTCAGTTTGGGTCACCTCATGGCGCTCAAGAAGGTCGTAGAGTTCCCAACCTTCGGGGCTTCGTCGTGCGCGCAGGGCCACAAGCAAGTCCGTGAGGGATTCGGCGTCTGCGGCGGCTTGTGCGGCAGGCTCGGTCTCGAGAGCAAATCTGGTGGGCCGCTTCTTGGCGCGTTCCACTGCGCGTCGAGCGGCGATGAATGCCTCCCCGGTGGCTGCTCGGATGTTTTTGGGCAGGGGGGCGACGACGTTGCCGACTCCGCATCCCACGCTCCACTGACCTGACCTTGTGAGCTGTAGTACCACCGCTAGCGCGTCGAGGGGGGATGCGATGAGTACTTGAAGTTCATCGCCCGCCGTGCGATCAGCCTCCAGCACGGTTGCAACTGTTCCGTTGTTGAGTGACTCGATCGTGGTGGCGACGAGATCTGCGTGAGATCGGCTCTCGACCTGGTCTGCCGTAATGACGAACATAGTGATCCTTCAGTCCACAAGCTTGATTCAAGAAGATCAAGCATACAGGCATGATTTCGCCATATCAAGCATTGGTGCTTGTGACCATACCTCGGCTGTGTTGCCCAGTGAGCCCCTGATATCCTGACCCGGTGCAAGAATCCGAAGCCCTCGCCTCCCAACGCAACGACGATTCCTTCGACAGCGTGTGGGACGAGATCCAGTGGCGCGGGCTCGTTCACATCTCCACCGATGAGGTGGCGCTCAAATCTATGCTCGACGGGCCACCCATCACCTACTACTGTGGGTTTGATCCCACGGCACCGAGCCTGCACCTCGGAAACCTTGTGCAACTTCTCCTGATGCGCAGACTTCAACTCGCGGGGCACAACCCGTTGGGGCTGGTCGGTGGATCTACGGGACTTGTTGGCGACCCGAAACCCACAGCTGAGCGCACCCTCAACGGGAGGGACGTTGTTGCCGAATGGGTCGGTTACCTGCAGGCCCAAGTCTCGAAGTTTTTGAGCTTCGAGGGAGAGAATGCAGCGCGGCTGGTCAATAACCTGGACTGGACGGCGCCACTGTCGACGGTCGACTTCCTTCGTGACATTGGAAAGCACTTCCGGGTGGGCACAATGCTCAAGAAGGATGCCGTGAGCTCCCGGCTCAACTCAAGTGATGGCATTAGCTACGCCGAGTTCAGCTACCAGGTTCTTCAGGGGCTCGATTTTCTTGAGCTTTACCGCACGTACGGCTGCATGTTGCAGACCGGTGGAAGCGACCAGTGGGGCAACCTAACCAGTGGCACGGAGCTGATCCGAAAGGCGGAGGGTGCGACGGTGCATGCCATCGGCACACCCTTGGTCACAAACAGTGACGGCACCAAGTTTGGCAAGAGCGAAGGCAACGCAGTGTGGCTAGATGCCGCTCTGACAAGCCCCTACGCGTTCTACCAGTTCTGGCTCAACACCGATTACGCGGATGTCATCAACCGTCTCAAGGTCTTCACCTTTCTCTCCCGGGCCCACATCGACGAGTTTGCTACCGCCGTCGAGCGGGAGCCGTTCAAGCGCGCTGCTCAACTGAAGCTTGCGCTCGACGTGACGACTCTCGTGCACGGCAGCGAGGCAACGGAAGCGGCCATTGCCGCTTCAGCTGCTTTGTTCGGGCAGGGAGACATTTCTCAGCTCGATTCGAAGACTCTCGAGGCTGCGCTGCGGGAGCTCCCACACGCCACGGCATCCGCTGGCGCTCTCGTCACCAAGCTCTTGGTCGATACCGGCCTTACGTCGAGCCTGGGGGAGTCTCGGAGGGCCATTGGTCAAGGTGGTGTCTATGTTAATAACGTGGCAGTCGATTCAGCGGAGGCAGCACTGGAGTCTTCGTCGCTGTATCACGGCATGGCCGTGCTTCGGCGCGGAAAGAAGACCCTCGCTGGCGTGTTTGTAAAGTGACAGTGCGAGAGGTGGCTTCGTGCCCTTCACGCTGAGTCATGCCGTGGTCGCGCTACCTTTCCGACGAACGGTTCTCATCCCCTCGGCGATCGCCACCGGTGCCATGGTTCCGGACCTTCCCTTGTTCTTTCCCATCTTTTCGGTGCGGGAAGCATATTGGGTCACCCATAGTTGGTGGGGCATCGTCACTTTCGATCTCGTTTTTGCGGCTTTTTTCTTCGCGGCATGGCGGGTTCTCCTACGCCCCGCGATTTCCGCTTTGTCTCCTGACTGGGCGAGGAGCCGCTTTCCCTATCATTGGGACCGTGCGCAGAGTGCCCCGGCCGAACGCCGCATTGTTGCCGGTCTTGTGTTGGGTATTTCGATCGTCATAGGCTCGGTGTCACATGTCGTGTGGGATCTTTTCACTCACCCGGCGCGAGCGGGCGTCGAGTGGTTTCCGTTCCTGGTGCGGATGTGGGGGCCGCTGGCTGGCTACGACTGGGCGCAGTATGTAGGCAGCACTGTAGGTCTCGTGATTCTCGCCCTGTGGGCGGGGTTAAGCTTTCGAGCCCGGCCTCTCTCACCGAGGGTTTCGAGGATGCCTCGCTGGCTCGCCTTCTCTGCCTGGACCGTGGCGCTGGTTCTACCCTTCGTGGTTGCGGCATTGGATGCGTGGAGGAATGGGGCGCCCGCCTCGATCTCAGGTTTAGTATTCCGTGTTGGAGTTCCGACAATGGCGCTCGAATTCGCCCTCATCGTTGCCGTCGCAATCGTCTTCTTCATTCTCGACTTCCAGAACAATATTCGAGCGCGTATACCGGCAAGGTCGCCTGCCGAATGAGCCGCCGTTGATTGCTGGTGTGGAGAGCTCAGACTGGTGCCCAAATCCCCGAATTTTCGGGAGGGTGGAGCGCGACACGCCCGGGATGCGATCAAAGTTGCACGCCCCTCTTCGAGAGCATAGAGTTCTTTCTTGTCACCCCAAAGGTTTCAGGTAGCCGGAGCGCTACTGGCCCTCAAGCGGATGACATCTTAGCCAACAGGCTCACTGCACTTGCTGCGGGGTGTGAGTTGGACTACGATGAAAAACCCACCTCTGGAACTCTCCAGTATCGTTCGGCTCAGATTGCCTCGCAATCATTTATCGCCGGCGAGCGGAGAAACCCAAACGGTGATAGGTTAGAGCAGTTGCCCTAAAAACGGCCGGAAGGTCACGCTTTAGGCGCGCCCGATCCTTGAGAACTCAACAGCGTGCACAATGTCAAATGCCAAAAACCTCGTCGGTTGACTTTTGTCGACCGAAGAGATTCCTTTGGAAAAATATAGACAAAATACAAATGTCAGCAATGATGTTTGTTCTTGTCAGTATCAAACTTGCAGCAGGTTCGTCCTTGGACGGCCAGCTGCACTAGATGTGCCGAGCAACTTAGGTTGTTCGTGCAATCAAACATTTACGGAGAGTTTGATCCTGGCTCAGGATGAACGCTGGCGGCGTGCTTAATACATGCAAGTCGAACGATGAAGCCGGGTGCTTGCACCTGGTGGATTAGTGGCGAACGGGTGAGTAACACGTGAGTAACCTGCCCTTCACTCTGGAATAAGCGCTGGAAACGGCGTCTAATACCGGATACGACCCTTGGAGGCATCTCCTGAGGGTGGAAAGATTTATCGGTGAAGGATGGACTCGCGGCCTATCAGGTAGTTGGTGAGGTAAAGGCTCACCAAGCCGACGACGGGTAGCCGGCCTGAGAGGGTGACCGGCCACACTGGGACTGAGACACGGCCCAGACTCCTACGGGAGGC
>JBDSUT010000267.1:0-4807 GCA_039927595.1 Terrimesophilobacter sp. | reverse complement strand
GGGGTGCAGCGCAGCGAGTAGGCATCCTGTGGGGGCTGGCGCACAGGGTCGCGGTCGATGTCGCCATCGATGAGTTCGCTGCCCGCCAGCAGTTCCCGGATGCGCGCGGCGACCGCAATCTGGCCCGCGTGCCCGCGTGCCTCATGAATTTGCGGCAGGAAGGCGTCGCCGAATCCGGTGAGCGCTTCAATCGACATCGCCGCGGTGACCATCGCTGTTTCGAGAAGATTCTCGGCATCGGCGAGTGCGAGTGCGGCTTGGGCGGTGGAGAAGGAGGTTCCGTTCGTGAGAGCGAGCCCCTCTTTGGGCCCCAGCACGATGCGGTCGAGGCCCGCGGCCTTCATCGCAGTCATCCCGCTGACAAGTTCGCCATCGACGAACGCTTCACCACTGTCGATGTCGACGTCTTCGCCTGCTGGGCGGGACATCACAATGGCGAGGTGGGCGAGTGGGATGAGGTCGCCGCTTGCGCCGAGCGAGCCGTACTCCGGTACGGCGGGGAAAACGCCGCGCTCGAGCATCGCCAAGAAGGCCTCTGGTAGGTCAAGTCGCACCGCCGAGTAGCCGCGGGTGAGACTCACCGCGCGCACCAGCATGGAACCGCGAACGACGTCTTCGTCGAGGAAGCGTCCAACCCCGCTGGCGTTGGAAATTATGAGTCGGCGGGAGAGCTCCGCTGCATCTTCGACCCTCGTGAATGCTTGCCGTCCGGCGAGGGAGCCGAAGCCGGTGTTGATGCTGTAAATCGCAGGTACGGGCTTGCCCGCTCGCATGTCATCCGTGATCGCCGTGACCCATTGTTCGCTCGTCTTCATCGCGGCAACCGCGTTCGGCGAAATCGTGGCGTGCTCGCGGCCGCGCACAATGGCCAGAAAATCTTCGAGGGTGAGGGGCTTCGTGCCGATTTCGATACTCACAGTGATTCCTTCCGGTTACTGCTTGCAACGCTAATCACGTCAGCGCAGAACGCAAGGGCCGATTCTCACAGGGTGAAAATCAGTTATCACCATTTTGAGAACGAGATTCGCGTGGGCCAAATTCAGCGATGGTGTCGTGTCAACGAGTAGTGATTAATAGACTCAAGATGATTTACCCAGAGTTCGGCATCCAGCAAAGCTAAAACGATTCGACTCCGAATTGCATCCGCAACAGTCGAAACAGCTCGAAAGGGACTTCCACGAACTCACTATTGCGGTCTACTCGTCCCTCTTAGAACCTGCGTGCCTGCGCAGATACCAATTGCAGTTCTGATTTCGCGGATCAGCACCGGTTCGACACAGTGAGGGTGAACTTTGCATCGCGGGCCACCTGACGCGTCGGGCCGATCACGCGGCGTAGTGTCTGGCCGGCGCTGAGGGTCGACAGCAGCGACTATCAGTCACCGGGCCGCTTGAGCGGGCGATCGCATCGAATTCGAAAATGCAGTGTCGACGGGCTCAATCTCTAACCCGGATATTCTTTCTGAATCTGATCACTTAAACGCGAGAGCGTGAAAGTTGGTCCCCGATTTTTGCAGTGTTCTCCAGCCACATTCTTCGACTTGTTCGCACATGCGCGAGCGCCCGCGCAGCGGCCTTATCTGGGTCCCCACTGCGAATCGCATCGAGCAGAGCGACATGCTCCGTGTGAAGAGGCTGAGGGTCGTCGTTCTGCCGCAACAGCCAGTGGAGTTTGCCCTCGAGCGGTTCCATCATCGATATCAAGAGTGAGTTGTGGGCAGCTGCCGTGAGTAGGTCATGAAATTTTTGATTGCAACGGCCGACCGCTCGCGCATCGTCGCGCGCGGCGGCTGCGGCTGAGTCGTCGATCAGGAGGGCTAGATGCAGCAACTCAGAAGGTGTCGCTCTTTCAGTCGCGCGTCGCGCTGCGAACACTTCGAGAGCCTCACGAACTTCAAAAAGCTCATTGACGTCCTCGTCGGTGAGTGTCGTCACGACCATCCCTCGATTGGGAACTGACGAAACAAATCCTTCGCCGCGTAAGAGATTGAGGGCGTCCCGCACCGGAATGCGGGAGACTCCCAGCTCGGTGGCAAGGGTACGTTCTTTCAAGCGCATCCCTGGGGGGTACTCGCCCGATACTATCCATTCACGGATCTGATCGGCCAATTGGTACTGACGAGCCGGAGACTCGTCAGCGGTCGATCTCTTTCCCGAATTGGACGTCGTACTCACATTGCCTTGCTGCAAATTGTTGCAACCCCTGTCACTATCGAATGTCCACTTTAGGAATAGACGCAAGCAGGGTTTGAGTATACTTATGCTTCGGGTTGTCGAAAACTTCGTTAACATTGCCCACTTCAACGAACTCGCCGACATTCATCACGGCAACCTCGTCGGCAATGTGTCGGACGACAGCGAGGTCGTGCGACACAAACAGGTACGCAAGGTTTAGTTCCTGCTGCAGGTCAGCGAGTAGGTTGAGGATCTGAGCCTGAATCGACACGTCGAGCGCGGAGACAGGCTCATCGAGAACTAACACGTCAGGATTCAATGCAAGCGCCCGCGCAATGCCTACGCGCTGACGCTGTCCGCCTGAGAACTCACCTGGGCGCCGCTTTGCCAACTCTGCACTAACGCCCACACGGTCCAAAAGCTCATCCACGCGTCCCCGAGAATACTGGCCGGTGATGCGAAGCGGCTCCGCGACAATCTCATGAACGGTCATTCGCGGGTCAATGGCAGAATACGGGTCTTGGAAAACCATCTGCATACGGCCACCGAGATGTCGCCTCTTGCGCAAAGAAAGGTGAGTAACGTCTTCACCAAAGGCGCGGACAACGCCCGAGGCCACCGGAGTTAGACCGAATATCGCACGGATAAGCGTGGATTTTCCGCACCCAGATTCGCCAACAAGCCCGAGCGTACGCCCTGCATGCAGTGTCAGGGAGACATCCCTCACTGCTCGTATTCCAGTGCCTTTGCGCCTCGCCCAAGAGCTCCCATAGGTTACTTCCAGATTGCTGACCTCAATAAGTGCGCTACTCATTTTGGGCCTTCCCAGCGCTCTTGTTCGCTATATCCCCGTCAATTTCGTGTGCAAAGTGACACGCAGAAGAGGATCCGCTCGCCCGCAACTCAAGCTGCGGACGCTTGGTTGTGCACTCAATACGCCCGCGGGATAATTCACACCGCGGCGCGAACGGACAGCCAATGGAGCGTCCTCTGGGAGAAGGCGGGTTGCCGGGAATGCTATAGGCCCGCTCGTCTCCCTCGTGGATGAGGCTTTTCAGGAGCCCTAAAGTGTATGGGTGAGACGGTCGGAGGAACACATCTCGCGTAGTACCGGATTCCACCAACTGCCCGGAGTACATAATCAGCATCCGAGAAGCATTTTCCGCTGCCAGCGCAAGGTCGTGCGTGATAAGAATTAGTGCAGATGAAAGCTCCTCGCGAGCCTGAGCGAGAGTTTTCATGACCTGTGCCTGGACTGTCACGTCGAGCGCGGTCGTCGGCTCATCCGCAATCATGAGTGCTGGGCTATTTGCCATCGCCATCGCTATGACGGCACGCTGGCGCATGCCACCTGACCACTCGTGCGGGTAAGACTTTGCGCGGCGCTCAGGTTCGGGAACCCCAACTTTATGAAGTAATTCGTGGACTTGTGAAAGTGCCTTTCTTCGCGAAATCCCTTGATGTAGCGTGACCGCTTCTGCAAGTTGAACTCCGACGCGCCGAATCGGGTTGAGAGCGGTCATGGGGTCTTGGAAAATCATTCCTATGTCGCGACCGCGCATCTGTCGGAGTTCACGATCGCGAAGTCCGAGAAGTTCCTTTCCCCGCCACCGTATTGAACCCTGCGTCACAGTCACGCCAACAGGCAGCAATCCCATTATCGCCAGTACCGTGAGACTCTTACCCGACCCCGATTCTCCGACGATGCCGACAACCTCACCGTCTTCAACGCAAAATGAGATGTCATCGATGAGTCGGACTTCTTCACCATTTGGGCCCGCGGTCGAGATGACTAGGTTTTCAACTTCAAGTAAAGGGTCGCGGAGTGGCATGTCACCGAACCTTCCGTAGGGGTTTGTTGTTCTCGGCCGTAAATCTCTGGCTAAAGAATTGTGTGCCGCCGACTACGAGAAATATGGCGATACCGGGGATGACTACTTGCCAGGGTGAAACGCGGAGGTACGTTTGACCCTCGAGGATGAGCCCGCCCCATGTCGGCTCAGGAGCTTGAATGCCGAGGCCCAGATAGTCAAGTCCCGCCTGAAGCAAGATCACCTGACCGAGGCTGGTCACGGCGAGAATGAACATCTGCGGTGCTACGTACGGAAGGATGTGCGTGCGAATCACGCGAGATGCGGATGCTCCAATCATGAGAGGGGCAATGACGAAGTCTCGGCCGCGCAAAGCCAGAGTCGTGGCGCGGGCGAGTCGCGCGAAACTCATCCAATGGGTAAAGCCAAGTACGAGGATCATGAGTAATGCGCTCGGCCCAAAGATGGCGGACAGTGCGATCATCAAGAGAACGGCAGGCATCGCGAGACTAACGTCCGTGGTTAAAGCGATGATGTTGTCAAGCCATCCGCCAAAGTAGCCCGCAAAAAGTCCACACAAGGTGCCTACCACCATATTTAGTGCGATTATTGCCATCGTTAACAACAACGTGGTCTTTCCGCCAGCGGCGAGGCGGCTCAGTAAGTCCCGGCCTAAAGCGTCTGTACCGAGAGGGTGCGTTGGATCAACGAGCGGAGCTAGTCGGATCGTTGAAAGATCCTGGCTGTATACGTCGAAGCCCGGCCAAAAGTGCACGGCAACGATGCCGACCAGAGTGGCAGCAACTATCCCGCCTCCAAGGT
>JBDSUT010000266.1:0-16456 GCA_039927595.1 Terrimesophilobacter sp. | reverse complement strand
TGACCAAGGTTTTCACCGACAAAAACGAGGAGCTTTACCAAGCGAGTTTCGGCGCACAGTTCGTGTCGGGCATCATCATGCCGTCGATGATGTTCGTCGGAAACCTCGTGTACGTTGCGATCGCGGTCGTGGGTGGCCTTCAGGTTGCCAGTGGTGCGATGCGCATCGGTGACATCCAAGCATTCATACAGTACTCACGTCAGTTCACCCAGCCGGTAACTCAGCTGGGCAGCATGGCGAACCTGCTGCAGTCGGGCGTTGCCTCCGCCGAGCGCGTTTTTGAGCTGCTGGATGCTGACGACCAGAGTGCCGACATTGTGCCAGCGCAGTCGCCCGAGGCGAAGGGTGGCCGACTCGAATTCGAGAACGTGTCGTTTAGCTACACGCCGGATAAGCCCCTCATTGAAGATATGAATCTCGTCGCCGACCCTGGCCACACCATCGCCATCGTTGGACCGACCGGTGCTGGCAAGACGACTCTCGTGAACCTCATCATGCGGTTCTACGAGTTGAACTCTGGCCGTATTACGCTCGACGGCGCCGACATTGCCACCATGACGCGCGACGATTTGCGCAGACGCATGGGCATGGTTCTTCAAGACACCTGGCTGTTTGCTGGAACCATCCGCGACAACATCGCATATGGAAACCCGGATGCGACCGAGGAAGAGATCATCGCGGCAGCGACGGCCACATATGTTGACCGCTTCGTGCGCACTCTTCCCGACGGGTATGACACTCTGCTCGATGACGAAGCATCGAACGTGAGTGCGGGGGAGAAGCAACTTCTCACGATCGCGCGCGCGTTCCTCGCGAAGCCGAGCGTGCTGATTCTAGATGAAGCCACAAGCTCCGTCGACACCCGAACCGAGGTTCTGGTGCAGCACGCGATGGCCGCGTTACGCAGCGACCGCACGAGCTTCGTGATCGCTCATCGGCTGTCAACCATCCGCGACGCGGACCTCATCCTCGTGATGGAAGAAGGCCGCATCGTGGAGCAAGGCGCGCACGCCGAACTGCTCAAAGCTGACGGTGCGTATGCGAGGCTCTACGACGCGCAGTTTGCTGGGCCCGTGTTGACCGAGAACGATCTGGTCGACGAGGCCTAGCCGCCAACGAGTGGCGCCATGAGCTTGGCGGCGAGGGAGGGGCGCTTCGTGAGGCGCTCCTCCGCGTCGGCAATGTCCATGGCCATGAGGCCGAGGTTCGCACCCACGAAGCGCAGGGGCTCGAGCTCCCAGTCGCGAGAGCGGTGATTCACCCACGGCAACGCGGTGAGCTCTGACTCGGTGCCGGTGACCAGGTCAGCGATAGTGCGCCCGGCGAGGTTTGTGGTGCTGAGGCCGTCACCGACATAGCCTCCCGCCCAAGCGATACCGGATTCCGCATCGAAGTTCACCGATGCGTGCCAGTCGCGGGGAACGCCGATCGGGCCGCCCCAGCGGTGCGTGACCGCGGCATCCGCTGCCTGCGGAAAGAGCTCGACGAGGGTGCGGCGCAAGTGCTCGAACACCTTGGGGACGCGGTCATAAGCGGGCCGGATGGCGCTGCCCCAGTGATAGCGTGCGCCGCGCCCGCCAAACGCGAACCGATTGTCGGCCGTGCGCTGCCCGTAGATGAGCAGATGCCGGAAGTCGGCGAACGTGTGACCGTGCTCGATGCCAATCTCATCCCAGAACGCATCAGGTAGCGGTTCTGTCGCGATCATGAGCGAGTAGAGCGGAAGAATGCGGCGGTGGGTCTGCGCGAAGGAAGCACCAAAACCTTCCGTAGCGACGACGATCTTGTCGGCGGTGACGGTGCCGCGAGACGTGGTTACCTTGCGCGGTTCCCACGAGAGCGCCTCGGTCTCTTCGTAGATCGTGGCACCGAGAGATTCCACTACCCGCGCGAGTCCACGTACAAGCTTCCCAGGGTGCAGTCGAGCACACGCGGGCTCGAGCAGCGTGGCAAGAGTGTTGGTGGGGGAGCTGCGCTCACCCAGCCACTCAACGTGGTCGACGCCATAATGCTCAGCCTCGGCGACCTCTGCCACAGCCCGTGTGAGCTGCGGCTTCGATCGCGCAAAAAGCAACGTTCCACCCTGCACGAAGTCGCAGTCGATGCCTTCGGCCTGAGCCGCGCGCCCGACTTCGGTCACCGTATCGATCATGGCGCGGCGCATCGCAAGCGCAGCATCCAACCCGTGTCGTTGCTCTAGCGCGGCGACGGAGGAAGGGAAGAGGGCTGAACACCAACCGCCGTTTCGCCCCGAGGCCCCAAACCCGGCAATGTGTTTCTCGAGGATGGCTACGCGTAGCCCTGGTGAGCGCTTCAGCAGGTAGTACGCGCTCCACAGACCAGTGAGGCCGCCACCGACGATCGCAATATCGACGTCGAGATTGCCCGGCAGGAAAGGGCGGGGTGCCAAGTCATCCGCCCCCGATTCCACTAGGGAATCGAACCAAAAACTTAGGTCACGGTGTGCTTGTGAGTTCACAACTCAGGCAATTTCATCATTGTTCCTACTCATCGCGGCGTATGCGGGGATTCGCCCGTCCTGCCTGAAGTGAAAACTCAGTCGGGAGCAGGACGGGCGAAAGATGCTACTTAGAGCCGCGTCCAAGCCTCGGTCAGTACGCTGCGCAGGATGCCCTCGATCTCGTCGAACTCGGCCGGCCCGATGGTGAGCGGTGGCGCGAGCTGAACGACGGGGTCTCCCCGGTCATCCGCACGGCAGTAGAGCCCGGCCTCGTAAAGAGCCTTCGAGAGGAACCCGCGAAGAAGTCGCTCCGATTCCTCATCGTTGAATGTTTCTTTCGTTGCCTTGTCTTTGACGAGTTCGATTCCGAAGAAGTAACCGTCTCCGCGAACATCGCCAACGATCGGCAGATCCATGAGCTTCTCGAGCGTCGCTCGGAAGATGGGCGAGTTCTCGCGAACAAGCTCGTTGAGCTTCTCTTCCGCCATGATGTCCATGTTTTCGAGGGCAACAGCAGAAGACACCGGATGTCCACCCCACGTGTAACCGTGGTAGAACGTCGTGTCGCCGTGCTTGAACGGCTCGTAGATGCGCTCGTTCACGATCGTGGCACCGGCCGGCGAGTAACCGCTCGTCATGCCCTTCGCGCACGTGATCATGTCGGGGATGAAGTCGTATGTGGTGGAGGCGAATGTATTGCCGATACGCCCAAATCCGGTGATGACCTCGTCGGCCACGAGGAGCACGTCGTATTTGTCGCAGATCTCGCGCACGCGCTTGAAGTATCCGGGGGGTGGCGGGAAGCATCCTCCGGAGTTCTGCACGGGCTCCAGAAATACGGCAGCGACCGTCTCTGGGCCCTCGAACTGGATCATCTCTTCAATACGGTTGGCTGCCCAGACGCCAAATGCCTCTGGTGTCGAACCGGTGAAGCCCATTTCATCTGAACGGTAGTAGTTCGTGTTCGGCACGCGGAAACCACCGGGGGTGACCGGCTCAAACATTTCCTTCATTCCGGGGATGCCGGTCATCGCCAGAGCGCCCTGAGGGGTGCCGTGGTAAGCGATGTAGCGCGAAATCACCTTGTGCTTCGTGCCGCGGCCCTGAAGCTTCCAAAAGTACTTCGCGAGCTTGAACGCGGTTTCGTTCGCTTCGCCACCGCCCGAGGAGAAGAAGACACGGTTGAGGTCGCCGGGTGCTTCCGCGGCGAGGCGGTCCGCGAGTTCAATCGCGGTGGGGTGCGCGTACGACCACGTGGGGAAGTAGGCGAGTTGCTCAGCCTGGCGCGCAGCAGCTTCGGCGAGGCGGCGGCGACCGTGGCCAACGTTCACCACGAAAAGACCACTCAGCGCATCGAAGTACTTCTTACCTTGGCTGTCCCAAATGTGGTGGCCTTCGCCTTTCACGATGATGGGAACGCCGTGGCCGTCTTCCATCACGGACTGCCTGGCCATCGACATCCAGAGGTGGTCTTTGGCCTTCTGTTGAAGTTCGGCCTCGTTATAGGTTGTGGCCGGAGTCTCGAGCATTGTCATTTTTTCTTACCTTGTTCCCCAGTTGTAGAACTGTTTTTGAAGTTTGAGATACACGAACGTCTCGGTGGATCGCACCCCAGGAATGCCCCTGATCTCCTTGTTGAGTAAATCGATGAGTTCTTCGTCGTTTTCGCAGACAATTTCGGCGAGGATATCGAAGGAGCCCGCGGTGAGTACGAGGTAGTCAACCGCCGCGATCTTGGAGAGTTGTTCGACGACGACCGTGGCATCTCCGGCGACCTTGATTCCGATCATCGCCTGGCGGTAGAACCCAAGTTGCATGGGATCGGTGACCGCAACCACCTGCATGACACCCGATTCCGTGAGTTTCTGCACTCGTTGGCGAACGGCAGCTTCGCTCAGGCCGACCGCTTTGCCGATCTCGGCATAAGAGCGACGACCGTCTGACTGAAGCTGTTCGATAATAGCTTTCGATACAGCATCGAGCTGAGTTGGCTTGCCGTTAGGGCCCATGTATCGATTCTGTCAGTGTTTTTGCATTCTGACAAGCGAATCCGCACTCTCCGAGTCTTCTGACGACGAAATCGGTAGGAATCGACTTGCTTCCGCATTATCATCTTCGTGTGGGACTATAAACGAGTGCCCAGAGATAGCTCAACAACTCGATCCCACGTGACGACCTTACGAGTGTTGGTGATGCTGGGCGTTGGTGTTTCCACAGCGGCAGTGACCTTGGTTTTTGGCACGTGGGATTATGCGCTCGTCAACGGGTGGATAGCAGCCGCACTCACCTACACCATCTGGGTTTGGCTGAAAGTTCACAATCTTGACGCTCAGGCCACCGAAAGTCACGCAATGAGAGAGGACCCCTCGCGTGGAATGGCAGACACGCTCCTCGTGGTGGCGAGCATCGCCTCACTCGCCATTGTTGGATTTATTCTTGTTCGCGCAGCCAGTATCGCGGAACCTAGTCGAGCGGTTTTGGCCGGGCTCGCCATCGTCAGCGTGGGTCTATCGTGGGCGCTCATCCATACGTTGTTCACCCTCAGATACGCCTACCTTTACTATGACAACACTCCGGGCGGCGTGGACTTTAACCAGAAAGAAGCTCCCGACTACGGAGACTTCGCCTACCTCGCTTTCACTCTCGGAATGACGTATCAGGTGTCAGATACCGCGATCGGTGATCGTGAAATCAGGAAATCTGCATTGCGTCATGCGTTACTCTCCTATTTGTTCGGTGCTGTCATTCTGGCAACCGTCATCAACCTTGTCGCGGGGCTCGGGCAGTGATCGTGGGAACACATTCGCGCGCGAACGAAGACGACAATGAAGACACAGTCATTGGCCCCGCTCGCTCGAAGCTTTCTCCGACTAACTCCGCGGGCAATCGTGAACTCAGCCTTGGCGAGAGTGCCGAGTGGGCCCTCGATGAGGCTCCAACGATCATCGTTTCCCGCGCGGACCCACGGCACATCGATCGGCCACCTGCAGTCGTTCCACCACCCACGCCAGTGGCTCCGCGAAAGCATTATGGACTGAGCATCGGCACGCACCCGCCGATTACTCTAGAAGTACCCGCTTTCATCGGCCGACGACCGAGCACTCCACGAATCATTGGGTCGCGCATGCCGAGGTTGGTTATGGTGCCATCACCCTCGAAAGAAGTGTCAAGCACCCACGTTGAAATTCTGCAGGAGGCAGACACTGTTGTGGTCACAGATCTTGGTTCAACCAACGGAACGACGGTGACCGTTCCTGGATTCCCGCCACGAACCCTCCGTCAGGGCGAGTCCCTCGTCGTGGGTGCTGAAACTCTTGTGGATATTGGAGACGGAATCCGGATCACCATCGTGGCCATCCCAGACGACGCGGTGGGGGAGGTCAGTCAGTGACCGTATTGGGTTCGAACACCGAACGATATGAAGTTTCCCTCGCAGAAAATGGCGATACAAAGTTCACACTTGCGTGGGGCATTGCAACAGACGTTGGGCACAAAAGGGCGCACAATGAAGACAGTTTGGTTGCTGAGCGCACCATCTTTGCGGTAGCAGACGGGATGGGTGGACACGCGGCGGGAGATGTTGCCAGTCACGCCGTCGTCACTCGGCTAGCAGAAGAAGCGAACGATGGATTCATGAGTGCGGAGTCGGTCATGAAAGCACTCGTGGGGGCGACGACTGATATTTCCCACGCTCGTGATGAGCGTGGACTCGGTTCCGGAACAACGGCAACCGGAGTCGCGATGACACTGCACGATGGGCACCCTTATTGGGTGGTGTTCAATGTCGGCGACTCACGCGTCTACTTTTTTGAACGAAACATCCTTACTCAAATGACGGTCGATCATTCCGTGGTGCAAGAGCTAGTCTCCGCCGGTCTGATCGCTGCGGAAGATGCTGAGCGGCATCCCGACAGCAACGTTGTGACGCGCGCGGTCGGTTTCAACGCTCCTCCTGAGCCAGATTTCCGGCTCATCCCGGTGACCTCTGGCTCTCGGATACTGATTTGCTCTGATGGTCTTACCCGGGAGGTAAACCATCGAAGGCTCCGGTTGCACCTTGCTGCCGGCCTCAACCCCGAAGAAACAGCGCAGGCGCTCGTCGATGCGGCCTTGGCAGAAGGTGGAAGAGACAACGTCACGGTGATTGTGATCGATGTTTTCGGATCGGAGACCGCGGATGACGATGACCCGCTCGAGATTGACAAAACCGTACAGACATTGTGAGCCTCGGCGTGACCGAATCCCGAGAGTGCCTAGTACTGGGGCGATTCTGTTCCTGTGAAGACTGTCATACTGAGCCGAGCCCAGCGGCCATTTGTTTAGAATGAGCAAGGGCCGAGCGTGCGCAACCCGATGCGTCACGCCGGTAAGTTGAGCTAGGGGGCACTATGGCCAGACGCCTGCCGTCGCAGCCTCCGGTGCTGCCCGGTTTCTCCCACGTGCACATTCTGGGATCCGGGGGATTCGCGGACGTCTTTCTGTACGAACAGAATATGCCCAGGCGTCAAGTGGCTGTCAAGGTAATGCTCAGCGAGATCGTCAACGATCAGATCAGAGAGATGTTTCAAGCGGAAGCCAACCTCATGGCTCAGCTCAGCGCGCACCCCTCCATCCTTACGGTCTACCAGGCCGGTGTTTCTTCGGACGGAAGGCCCTTCCTTGTCATGGAGTTGTGTTCACCGGGACTGAGCGATCGCTACCGCCGTGAGCGCATTCCGGTGGCAGACATCCTGCAGATCGCGATAAAAATCGGGAGTGCAGTGGAGACGGCGCACAGAGATGGCGTGCTGCATCGGGATATCAAGCCGTCAAACATTTTGACCACGGCGTATGGACACCCCGTGCTCTCGGATTTCGGCATTGCGTCGACCCTCAGCGAATCAGGGCATCGTGAAGCTGTGGGGATGTCAATTCCTTGGTCCGCGCCCGAAGTTCTGATGGATGAGACGTCGGGAACCGTGTCGTCAGAAGTGTGGTCACTGGGGGCAACGGTGTACTCGTTGCTGGCGGGAAGGTCGCCGTTTGAGATTCCCGGTGAATCCAACAAGTCGACAGATTTGATTTCAAGAATTAATCGTGCAAAACCTCAACCGATTGGCCGCTCTGATGTTCCGGAGAGCCTTGAGGCCCTCTTGAGAAAGACGATGTCGCGCAAACCGGAGCAGCGCCCCGCAAGCGTCATGGAGTTCGTTCGAGGCTTGCAGGCGATTGAGTCGGAATTGGGCGTGCCACAGACTCCCGTGGAGGTCGCGGTCAATGAGTGGGCGTTGGCTACGGTCGCTGATCTGGGGGATCGCACCAAGATTCGTGGAGTTGCCGGAACGGGCCCTACGTCCGGTTCGAGACGTCGGCGCCGACGTAAGCCAAGTTCAGATGACTATTCCCCAGTAGGAACTGTGGTCAGGCAAACAGATCCGACTCACCCCGGCCCCAACACCAGCTCGGCACTGGGTGGACGCGGTATGCGGGTGCTCGCCTGGTCACTTGTTGTCAGCGCGGTGCTTGTGCTCACGTTGGGTGTTGTCGCCACGATTGTGCTACTGCGCAGCAACTCTGATCGCATTCCAAAAGTGACGGACATTCAAGCGGAACTCTCGGTGGATTCGATCGAATTTAGGTGGATGGATCCCGGGGTGCTGCCCGAAGACACCTACCAAATATCAACCAATCAAGACACGTCTCGCAGCATCCAACAATCAACCACTTTTTCCGTGGATGCTAAGCCCGGCGATCGTGTGTGCGTCACGGTGACCGTCAACCGTGCTGGCAAAACGGGAGACCCAAGTAGTGAAAAATGTGTCGAGGTAGACCGGTGATGGACGTCCATGGTTAAGGGCTGGATAGCCGGGCACCGCGCAGTCGCCACCTCCCTTGTGAGTGGCGTCGCGATTGTTGCGCTCGTCGTGACCACAGCCGTAATTTCTGGGGGATTTCCGGCTCAAAAGGTTTCGCTCAATGACGCGGCCGTGTGGGTGGCCAATAGCTCGAAGCAATTTATTGGCCGGGCCAACACCGAGATTATGGAACTCAATTCGGTGGTCTCTGGCGAAAGCAGCGAGCTCGACGTTGTACAAAAGGGCTCCACAGTTCTTCTCTTTGACGAAGGAAGTGGTCGAGTCTCAATTGTTGACCCGGCGACATCCACGGTGAGAAAGACGGTGCCTCTTCCGACGAATCATCCACAGATATTTATTGCCGGTGAGAACGTTGCCGTCACCGATGCCGATGGCGAAGTGTGGATCATGCCCTCGAGTGAGTTCGAGCACTTTGATCCGCAAGCCCCAGCCAACCTGAGTCTTGGTGCAGAGTCGACGTTTGCGATCGATGACACAGGGTTTCTCGTTGCTTTTTCGAAAGACGCTGGTCTCATCTACCGGATTGACGCAGCGCTTTCGGGAACGGTAGTAGAGACCCGCGAGGTTATTTTCGGTGGTGCGGCGAGCGACCTTTCGGTGACCTGGGTCGGGTCGGATTGGGCGATCCTGGATTCGACGACGCGCTCACTCATCATCAACGGCAATGTGGTTGACCTCTCTCAACTCATTCGGCCGGGAGCGAGACCCAAGCTGCAAGTTCCTTCGCACGACGGAAGCGGCGTGCTCGTGGCGACATCACATGATCTCGTAGCCATCGCTTCCACTGGTGGAAAGCCGTCGATCCTGGTAACCGATCGTTCGGGGAATGTGGCAGCACCGCTCACCTTTAATGGCTGCACGTACGCCGCGTGGTCAGATGGCACCGCGTGGCGGTCGTGTAACGACAAAGAGCCAGCGGTGATGAATCTCGCCAACATGGTTGAGGGTGCCGTGCGTCTCGGCTTTTATCGAAACGGTGATCGTATTGTTCTTAATGATCCGCGTGGGGGTGGCACATGGGCAGTGCAGTCACGGGGTGAGCTGATTGACAATTGGGATGGCCTCCAGCGGGTGGATGAGAAACAGCAACAGCTCGCTAACGACAATGTCGACACTCCACCCGAGTATGAGAAGGTGCAGCAAGCGCCCATCGCTGTGGACGACGAGTTCGGGGCGCGGCCGGCAAATAGCACAATCCTTCCGACGCTTCTGAACGACTATGACCCGAACGGTGATGTACTCGTTATCACGCAGGTGGGTGAGATTAGCGAGTCTGTTGGCCACATCGATGTGATCAATGATCGCCAGGAGTTGCAAATTACCTTGACCGCAGCGGCGTCAGGCTCAGTGACCTTTCGCTATTCGATATCGGATGGTCGAGGTGGTGAAGCTACCGCGAGCGTAACAGTCACGATTCGCCTGCCCGACGAGAACTCCGCGCCCGTGCAAGTGCGCAAAAGTAAGACCCTTGTTGCCGAGGGTGGACGAGTCACGGCGCGCGTACTCACCGACTGGATTGATCCGGATGGCGACGCGTTCTATCTTGCCTCCGCCACAACAGCTGCACCGGATATCACCAGCTTCACACCAGACGGCACCGTCGTTTTTTCGGAAGGTGGAGCGGCCAGCCCGGCGCGCTCCGTGTCGCTGGTCGTCACCGATGGGCGAGCCTCAGCGCCCGGCAACCTCAGTATTTCGGTGAGTCCGCCGGGCGAGGTGCCCATCATCGCAGAATCCTTTGTCGTTCTCGCATACGCGGGGCAGCAAATCACCGTAAATCCGCTACTGCATGTGAAGGGTGGTACCGGCCAGGTGCACTTGAGCGGAGTTCCCGCACGCACCGGCGCTGAAATTACGCAGAGTCTCGATTCGGGTACGTTCCGGTTTACGAGTTCCCAAGTCAGGACCTTCAGTCTCGAATATGTCGTCACGGATGGTGACCAGACTTCCACGGGACTCATTCGAATCGACGTAGCTGCGCCACCTAGCACCAATTCAAAACCGATTACGGTGCCCAAAACGGTCTTTGTCAAGTCGCTCAGCAGTGAAACTGTCGATATAGCAAGCTCCGATATCGACCCGGCAGGTGGAGTGCTCGTCGTGACGGGTGTTTCTGGCATCACCGTGGCATCCGGACTCCGTGCAGAGGTTTTGGAGCAGAAATCGATACGCGTGACTCTGACAGCTCCTCAAGAAAAAGGGTCAGTACGGTTCACTTACGGTGTCACAAACGGGCTTGCTGACGCACAGGGCATCGTCACGGTTATTGAGATTCCGCGACCGGCTTTACTTCAACCACCCATAGCCACGGATGACACGATTTCTGTTCGAGTCGGGGCCGCCATCAACATTCCCGTGCTTGCAAACGATGTGCAGCCGGATGGGGAGGCGCTCACGCTCGATCAGGAACTGACAACAACGCTCAGTGGTGATTCCGGGCTTTTGTTCCCTTCCGGCAATATTCTTCGATACCTTGCCCCTGATCGCCCGGGTAACTTTATCGCCAATTATTCGGTCAGCGGCCCTGATGGACAGAAGGCGCAAGCGCAGGTGCGAATTTCTGTGCGGGAGGTTGTAGAGGCGACTAATAACGCGCCGGTTCCAGTGACTGTCGTCGCTCGGGTTATCGCTGGGGATGATGTCACCATCCAGATTCCGCTGACGGGAATTGACCCAGATGGTGACTCTGTTCAACTCCTCGGCCAAGAAACGAGCCCGCAAAAGGGCGCGGTGACAGAGACGAACTCTGAAGGTTTCACCTACGAGGCGGGAGAGTATTCGGCGGGAACTGACACCTTTACGTATACCGTGATCGATGCGCTCGGTGCCCGCGCTACCGGTACTGTTCGTGTGGGAATCAGCCAGCGAACGGAGGGAGCCCGCAACCCTGTTGCGATCGCTGATGAAGTAAGGGCGCGGCCGGGAGGCTCTGTCACCGTTCAGGTC
This sequence comes from Terrimesophilobacter sp., assembly GCA_039927595.1. Lineage (GTDB taxonomy): Bacteria > Actinomycetota > Actinomycetes > Actinomycetales > Microbacteriaceae > Terrimesophilobacter. The sequence continues at coordinate 5,194 of JBDSUT010000266.1, read as the reverse complement.
CTCGCCAACGACTCTGACCCCGACGGCGGCACTCTCACGGTGACCGAAGTCAGCCCGACCAGAGATGACGGGGTGCTCGCTACTACCGATGGAACGGTGGTGACTGTGACTCCACCCGAGGTTCCGGGGGTGTATGCGGTGATCTATACGATTCAGAACGAACTTGGCGGAACCAGTCAGAACTTTGTTCGAGTTGAGGTGTCAGAGAATGCGCCAAGGGCCAGACCGATTGCTAGAGACACGGTACTCACGCTTACTGACATCCTCGGCCGTCAAACGACCGACGTGAACGTTCTCGCCAACGTGTTCTTTGCCGATGGGCCGGTGAGTGATCTCACGGTGTCTCTGTTGCCGGGCTACGACCTCAACGCCTCGGTTACGCCGTCGAAGAAGGTGACAGTCGAGGTTGGCGATAAGCGCCAGATTATTCCCTTCATGGTGTCAAACCCGAATGATCCCGCCGCCGTAGCGTATGCATTTGTGTGGGTTCCAGGGTATGACGATGCGCTTCCCCAGGCGAAGAAAAATGTCCGCACTCTTACTGTTGCTAGCGAGTCAGCTCTCGTCATTCCGTTGAACGACTATGTCATCGCGATTGGTGGAAAAAAGGTGCGCCTCAGTGACACCACGACGGTGCGCGCGACACATTCAGACGGTACAGAGCTTGTTGTTGATGATCAGACGCTGCGCTTTCGGTCTGCTGACAAGTATTTTGGTCCGGCATCCGTTTCGTTTGAGGTTACGGATGGAGAAACCGCGGGGGATCCCGCCGGACGTAAGGCAACGATTGTGTTGCCGATCATCGTGACCCCACGTACGAACCAACCCCCTGTGTTCAACGGTGCGGTCCTTGATTTTGAACCCGGCCAAGAAAAAACCATCGATCTCCTTCGCATCACTGACTACCCATATAAGAATGACCTTGAGGAGCTCGCTTATACGGCAATTGCTCCGCTTCCTGTCGGGTTTGATTACACGATCGAGGGGCAGACTCTCATCATCAAGGCCCGTTTGACTGCCGTTAAAGGCACCGCCACCGCTCTCGTCTTGTGTGTTCGTGACGATCTGACGGTGGGTAAGGCAGGAAGTATCCAGCTGAACGTGGTCGAATCTTCCCGCCCTCTCGTGAAGACCGTTTCGGATAGTGCCGTGGTGCCTCGAGACAAGTCGACAACCGTTGATGTGCTCGCCAATGACCAAGCAACCAACCCCTTCCCGTCAACTCCTCTCACCGTTGTCGCGATTCGTGGAATTGATGGCGAGTCATTGCCACCGGGGATTTCCATAAGCCCGAGTGCCGACCTCAGCGAACTTGTTGTCACGGTTTCGAAAGATGCGGCGCCCCAAGATGTGAATGTGCAATATCAGGTTGCCGACGCGACACTTGATCCAGAGCGCTTTGTGTGGGGCAATGTTCGACTGCAGGTTCAGGATGTCCCAGACCCCGTGACGGGCGTACGGGTGGCCTCATTCAGCAATCAGAACCTTGTGGTGGCCTGGAGTCCCGGTTCGTTCAATAATTCACCGATTACGGACTACACGGTGACAGCGACGAGAGCGGACTCCGGCACCGTCTACAGTACGACCACGTGTAAGACCACCAATTGTTGCAGTATCGCGACGCCGGGGAACGGGCCGGCGAACGGATTGCGTATCGCCGTTGTTGCGGTCAATTCCGTGGGTGAATCAGATCCTTCCGGTATTGGAAGCACGGTGTGGTCGGATGTGCTGCCCAGTGCACCAGCAGGACTCACCGCTGTTCCCACGAATACTGCTCCGTCGGGGGGATCCCTCGCTCTTTCTTGGTCGGCGGTTCCTGATCCAGTACCAGGTACACCGGTGGTCGGCTACACGTTAAGGATTATTGGGCCGAGTGTCGACATTTCGCTCTTAATCCCTGTGGGAACTACGACTTTTGATTACGTGAACTCGCCCAAGGTCTTGGTCCCCGGTGTGGCCTATTCAGTGAATGTTTATGCCCGCAATAGCGCGCAAGTTCCTGCGACCACTTCGTGGCTTCGTAACCCGCCCGTCTCAGTTACGGCCGTCGGCCCCCCATTGCAGGCAGCGGGCGGTGTCACAGGGGTTGCTATCAATGCTCTTGGACACGTGAGGGTTACTTGGGGTGCCAGCGATCCGCAGGGGGCACCCACCGTCGTCTACAGTGTTGGCCGTTTTGAATCGACAGACGTTTTGCCCACGAGCTGCCAAGCAGCTATCCCAGGGTCTGGGCCGATAACTTTTCCAGAGACAACGTGGACAGACACACATGTCTCAGATTTCCATACGTACCGCTATGTTGTTTACGCAAATAACGGGTATTACTGTACGCCGACATCCTCCGGCGACGTACTCACCATGCGTGCGCCCGGCAAGGCTTCAGGCGAAATTTGGCTCCAACCTAATGGTGGACAATTCGACATTCAGGTGAGGGCCACACTTTCCGTTGCCTCGCTGACGGCGGCAAAGTACCAGTATGACGTCAACGGTGACGCACTCTGGCGTGATGTCGCTGGTGGCCAATTTGTGACCTCGGCAGCAGACTTATCGGTGTACGGGAATGCAGTGGAGCTGAGGTTTCGAGGCTGCCGAGACCTTTCAGACGCCTTCTGTGGTGAACCCTCCGACGGAATGACCCGCACCCCGTTGAACACTCGGGCGAGCATTTTGAGTTGTGTGGTGGGGGAGAATGTTGTGCCTGGCCAACCGGTAAACGCGGGTAGCTTACCGACCTCGTACCTCTACGCTTTCGATACAGGGCTAGGTTTCGGTGGCTTTGATACCAACAGCGTGGTCCCTGCCCCGGACATTCCTGGCCTCACGACAACCAAAGTACGGGTAAAAGCAGTCGTAGATTTTGGCTCGGGAGTGCCGGAACATTTGAGTCAATTTTTCACAGATCCAGGATATGCAGAATCAACCTGCACGGAGGTCACACCATGAATCAGCAGTCCGTAACTGATGCCCCTTCGTCGGGCAAAAGCGCCGTGATGACGGCAGAGCAAGCAACCTGGTTTTCCGACACTTTCAATCGGCTTGTGGCCGGTGTCGACCAAGTGCTCTTGGGAAAGACCTTCGTCATCAAGCTAGCGTTCACCGCGCTCCTGAGCGAAGGGCACCTTCTCCTTGAAGACTTTCCTGGAACAGGTAAAACGTCCTTGGCACGGGCCATGTCTCAAAGTGTGGACGGCACGTCAAGCCGAATTCAATTCACTCCCGACCTGCTGCCCGGGGACATCACGGGTGTCAGCATCTACGATCAAGCGTCCAAAGCGTTCGAGTTTCACTCTGGTCCGGTCTTTGCAAACATTGTGCTCGCGGATGAGATTAACCGTGCAAGCCCAAAAACGCAGGCGGCACTTCTGGAAGTAATGGAAGAGGGCAGGGTTACCGTGGATGGGGTCACGCACTCTGTGGGCGCACCGTTCATGGTTATTGCAACTCAGAACCCGATTGAACAAGCGGGAACTTACCGCCTTCCGGAAGCCCAGCTGGACCGGTTTATCATGAAGGCGTCGATCGGATACCCGGATCATGCGTCGACCATGCGCATTCTTCAAGGCGCTGGCGTGAAGGCACACGATGTGATTGTGCCGCCGGCGGTAACTGCCGAAGTCATCGTAGAGATGGGTGCTCTTGCACGCTCAGTTCACGTCGACCCGTCAATAAACGATTACGTGTCTCGGCTCGTGGATGCCACGCGCAATTCCGAAGAAGTGAGGCTTGGTGCGAGTGTACGGGCTGCACTCGCCCTTGTGCGTACAGCGAAGACTCTTGCTGCAGCAAGTGGGCGCCACTACGTCGTTCCGGATGACGTGAAGGTCTTGGCGGAACCGGTTTTGGCCCACAGGCTCGTGCTCGACCCGGAAGCAGAATTCGAGGGCATCACGCCGTCGAGTATCATCAGCCAAATACTGTTGGAGACGCAACCTCCGTCTGACAGGCAGGCCGTGTGAGCGGAAATCTGCCACTGAAAAATGTTCCGAGGATTCCCACTCGGAAGAGTTCCGCTGTGCCGTCCGCGCGGTACGACACGACCTCTCAATTGTCGTCGCGCGGCCTAAAAAATGTGCGCGCTCAGATTGTCGGAGATCGCACGGGTCGCTTAGCGGATGCCATAGTCGCTGTCGTTCAAGTCAGTCGCGAACTCGCGACTATTTTTCGTAGTTTTGTCAGCAAAGTTTCCTCGGTGGTGACCCCTGTGGGCTGGTCGATGTTGGGCCTGGTGCCGCTCGCCTTCATGCTCGGGTACTCTCTCGGGTGGATCGAATTTGTTGTCGTCGCATGGGCGGGACTGGTGCTTCTTGTGGTGGCTACCGCCTACCTCGTTGGGCGGGGATCTTTTTCGGTCACTCTCGGTACGGCGCACTCTCGCGTGGTTGTGGGTGAACCGGCGTCAGGCGTCGTGACGGTCTCGAATCCGAAGAATCGACGTATTCTTGGCGCGGTTGTTGAGGTTCCCGTGGGTGATGCGTTTGCTGAAGTGACCATGCCATCCTTGGCTAAGGGTGCTGTCTTTCGCCACGAGTTTTCTGTGCCCACGAGGCGACGAGGCGTCGTCAAAATTGGTCCCGCAAGAACAGTGCGGGCAGACCCTATTGGCTTGATCAGGCGAGAGATAATCTGGACAGAATCGCAAGAGCTGTTTGTTCACCCGATCACCATCGGCGTACCGAGCACGACGACAGGTTTCATTCGAGATTTGGAAGGCAATCCAACTAGGCAGATATCCAACAGTGACGTGTCTTTTCACGCACTCCGTGAGTATTTACCCGGGGACGAGCGTCGCTACATTCATTGGAAAAGTACAGCGCGCACGGGCATACACATGGTGCGCCAGTTTGAAGAGACGCGACGGAGTCACCTCGTCATTGCGCTCAGTCTTGCGTCAGCCGATTTTGCGAACGAGGAGGAGTTTGAACTTGCCGTGAGTGTGGCGGGGTCCCTCGGTGTGCGGGCAATTCGTGATGCACGAGCGGTTTCGGTCGTGGTCGGGGAGCGGACTCCCGACTTCGCCAAGCGAAAAGTTTTAGCCGTCTCGCCTCTGAGTACGTTGACTCGAACCCGACTGCTCGATGACCTCTCAACCATCGAGCAGCAAGAGTCCGCACTCAACGTGCGCGACATTGCCCGGATTGTCTCCGAGCAGGTGGCCGGAATTTCGGTCGCATTCTTGGTGTGCGGTTCGACCCCC
>JBDSUT010000265.1:0-3755 GCA_039927595.1 Terrimesophilobacter sp. | reverse complement strand
AGTCTTCCAAACTGATGATGCGAGTTCGATTCTCGTCATCCCCTCCCAATGTCGATAATCAGTGATCATTGGACTCCGAATTGGACTCCGACTTCGATAGTTCGCGCTGATACTTATCGATGACAGTTTTCCACACGTAGTTTTCAAGCAATCGGCTTAACGTTGCGCAAGACAACCCACTCGCGCATGGTCCCCGGTCACCGGGATTACTGCGGAGACACCCATCTGGGCTCTACCCCACCATCTGACAGATGCAGGCAAATTCCAGCGGAAGATCTCGCAGTGAAGGATCGCCCATCAGGCAGCTGGAGAGCTTCTGGCTGATCAGTCGACTACGATCGAACGACTCCGATAGCAGGCGCACTTAGGCCATTTCGCGCACTTGCTCGCGGAGAAAGTCACTGACGGACTTGGGGATGATCCCCCGCTGGAGCAGAGGTTGATCGTCCCACGTGGCCTCACGAAGGTCCTCGAGCAGCCCCGCGCCCAAGGCGGACGCGAGAGCATCCTTGCGACGGTCAAGCAGACGGATTGCGAGGCGGGCAATGGGGCGCGGCATGCGTTGCACTTTCATTCGGTGGTCAGTGAGCTCCTCGGCGATCGAGAGAGCTTCGTTCTTCGTCAGCGGCTCAGGACCGCCGACCTCGATTAGCGCTGGAGGATTGGGCTCCCTGGCGACCGCCGAGAGGAGGGCGGCGACATCCTCCGTCGCAATCCAGCGCCTTGTGGTGTCACCCTTGCCGATGACGGTTGCCTTCCCCGCGGCGATGTCGAAGCGTGCCTTGGGGGTGAGCGCGACTTCCTGAAACGCGTCCGAGCGGACGATGACCCGCCGCATCGCTGAGCTGTTCAGGAGTGTCTCAATCGCCAGCTTGGCGCGCTCCAGGGGCGTGCCTATTGCAGCGTCAGCTCCGGGGAACGACATGTAAACAAATCGGCGCACGCCCGCCGCATCAGCCGCGTTTACCAGCGAACTCATGCCCCGTTCGTCGACGGCAAATATGCTCGCAGGGCTTGTCCCGGCGAGGCGCCGGCCGATCGCCGTCGCCGTGGCGATCACGGTATCGATGTTGTGACATGCAGCTTTAAGGCTGGCGGGTTCGGTGAGGTCGCCGCGCACGACTTGCACCCCGAGCTCCCGCAACCCGGTGTCATCGCTGCTCTGCCTCACAAGGCAGCGGACGGCTTGTCCACCTGAGCGCAGCAACCTGACAACGCGGCCGCCTAGATCACCAGTGGCACCGACGACGAGGATCACGGTCGTGATCCTGCCTGATCGGGCCCTGCGACGGAAAGGATGGCGGTATTGACGTCTCCTGACTCGTACTCCACGGGTTCGAGGTAGAACCGGATTGCGGAGAGTCGGTCAGCACACAGAGTGAAAATAGCAACGCCGGCTTGCTCAACATTAGCGCCGTCGCGACGTGTGCCGCGGGAGGCCCACTCGACCCACACCTTCCCATCGGGCGCACCTGCCGCGTCGTGAACTTGCAGCGTGAGATCCGGGACTCCCGCAAAGAGGGCAGACCAGTTGGCTCTCACTTGGGCGCTGCCGGTGAAGTTGCGGGCATGGTGGTTGGGGGTGGTGTTTGTGTAGTCGTCGGCGAACTCTGCGACCATCGCTTCGAGGTCGTGCCTGCAGGCCGCGGCGAACAATCGCCGCACGGGCCCGTCAGGGATACGGTTCACACCGTTAGGCGTGTGCATAGTGGTGACTCCTTGGTGCCTCGGGCATGTGGAGGACGCTCAGGTCTGCTAGATTTAGGTTAAATACAGCTAACTGTATTGATTAGAGTTTAGGATCCCATGCCCCACCACGTCAATGCCTCCGACGCCTAGACGAACGTACGACGCGCGACGGCGCCAAGAGGTCGCCGAGGAATCGCGGCGCACAGTGCTCGCACGCGCGCGCGAGTTGTTCCTCGCACAGGGGTATGGGCCCACGACCATAGCGCAGATCGCGCGAACAGCTGGGGTATCTCCCGAGTCGGTTTACAAAAAGTTCTGTGGAAAGCCCGGGCTCGTGCGGGAAATCCAAGCGCAGAGTCTCCTCGGCGTGGGTGGGCCACCAGCAGAGCAGCGTTCCGACCTCGCGCAGCTGACGGCAACCGATGCGCCTGCACTCATGAAGCAGCTCGGTCGCTTCACGGCCGAGGTCGGCCCTCTCGTGGCCCCGATCGTCCTGCTCATCCAGGACGCGGCGGCCAGCGGAGATGTTGACATGGCGGATTTGCTGCGCAATGTCGACGATCTACGCTATCGGCGGATGCTAGGCAACGCGCGGCAAATGGCGGCCCGCGGACTCCTGAATCCTCGCCTGAACGTCGTGGAGGCCGCTGACGTCATGTTCGCGTGCACCGCCTCGGAACTGTACGAGAGCCTCGTCTTAAAACGGGGATGGTCCGCCGAGCGATTCGGTACCTTTATCGCCAGGACGCTCACGGCGAACCTGTTGTAAAAACGTTGAACGCCAGGTAAGCGCTCGGCTCACGGGCGCTTCATTTGCAACGGTCGCGGAAGCTCAAAAGGAATGTGATCGGAATCGAGGACCATCGAAGCTCAATCTCTATAAATCTGCGGGGTCCACTCTTTCTGACAATTTCCCTGACGAGTGATTGCCGACTCAGAGATCGCGGCCAAACAAGATTTAGGTGCGCTGTCAACATCAGCCGGCGACGCTTTTCGGGGTAGCTCCGCGAGAGCCCCGACAAAGCGGAAACATGGGAGGCTTCAGTATGAAGATCGCCCGCATCCAAACCGAAAACGGCAGCACCTACGTGGTCGCCGCCCGCGATGGTGCATGGACTCCGGTGAGTGAAGCCGGAATCGGTGCCGTTTCGCTCCCCGAGCTCACCACGCACGGAGCGGCCCTCGCAGAGCTGGCGGGTCTGGCCTCTGGAACGATTATTGACCCGGCCCTATTACACCCCGCCCTCGGCACCGGCAAGATCCTAGCCATCGGTCGCAACTATGTTGCACACGCCTCCGAACTCGGGAACGCTCGCCCAGTCTCACCGATGATCTTCTCTAAATTCACGAGCAGCGTCAATGATCCATTCGGTGTTATCGAGTTGAACGCGGGGCTCACACAGCAAGGCGACTACGAGGCGGAGTTGGCTATCGTGATTGGCCGCGAGGCCAAGCTTGTGTCGCCCGAGGAAGCGTTGACGTTCATCTTTGGCTATGCGGTCGCCAATGATGTTTCGGCACGAGACGCGCAGCACGCTGACGGGCAGTTCGATCGCTCAAAGGGCTTCGACACGTTCTGCCCGATCGGGCCATGGATCACCACGGCCGACGAAGTCGACGCCTCAGCGCTCTCCGTATCGAGTTGGGTCAATGGCGAGCAAAGACAGTCAGGCAACACCCGTGACCTGATCTTCGATCTGCCGTTCTTGATCTCCTATATAACTCGCGGAACCACGCTGTACCCGGGTGACATCATCCTCACCGGGACTCCAGCGGGCGTGGGCAAGGGTCTAAACCCACCAAAGTTTCTCGCAGACGGAGATGTGGTCACGTGCGAAGTTGAGGGGCTGGGTCGCATTGAGAACCGGGTGCGGGTCGTTCTGGCCTGATGCCACAACGTTGGATCTCACCACTCTCACACCGTCGCGAGGAGCCCTGACACCGCGTCGAGCGCACCGGGAACAATGCGAAAGTATGCCCAGGTGCCTCGCTTGGTGCGGTCGAGGTATCCGGCATCCACGAGCACTTTCAGGTGGTGGGAGACCGTGGGCTGCGCGAGGCCGAGG
>JBDSUT010000264.1:0-3934 GCA_039927595.1 Terrimesophilobacter sp. | reverse complement strand
ATAAGCTCGGTGTAATCGTCCGGGCGTACTTGCAGGCCGACGGATGCTGCAGAAACCGACGCGTAGATCGCCCCGCTGAAGCTCACATCGACGCTGACACGCCCGCGGGAGGTCTCGACTTGCAGCGCTGTCGCGACAACATTGCTTTCCACGTTCTCGAAGACGACGTGGTCAATGACGCCGGAATTGCTGTGCACGCGGGCCTCCACGCGGCCGGAGGGAACATCAATCGTGACCGTGGTGACCCCGTCGGGGTCTGCGTCAACCCGTCCGGTCTGCACTGCCCAGACCCCGAGGGCGATGGTGCCGTGCCCGCACGCGGTGGAGTACCCATCCTTATGCCAGAAGAGCACACCAAAGTCTGCGCCGGCATCGTCTGGCGGCACAATGAATCCGCCGTACATGTCGGCGTGACCGCGTGGCTCTTGGCAGAGCAACTGCCGTACCAGGTCGAACTCGGGGGACTGCTGCGCAGAAACCCGGCGCTCGGCGACCGTGGTTCCCGCGAGCACGGTGTTTGTTGCTCGCTCTGCAACACCGTGATCGAGAATTCTGAACGGCTCTCCGGCGGTGTGAAAGTCCACTGTCTCCACCAGGCCTGTAATATGCCACATATTAGGATGGTATCTGACGCCTGAGAACCCGGCGAGTCCGGGGATGAAAGGACGGCACATGAAGATCACCGCTGTTGACTGTTTTGGTTACGACCTGAAGTACGCGCACGGCGAATACGTCATGTCGGGTAGCCGCGCCGCAACGACAGAAGTGGGCACCCTCGTGCGCCTGCGAACGGATGAGGGTCTTGAGGGCTGGGGTGAGATCACTCCGCTGGGTAACCGCTACCTTCCCATTCATTGGGCGGAGGTGAGAGCCGCGTTGCACACCCTCGCGCCCGTGCTCATCGGATGCGACCCCACAAACCTTTCGGCCGTGCGCCGCGCCATGGATGGCGAACTCCTCGGCGGAAGCTTCGCGAAGTCCGCCATCGACGTGGCCTGCTGGGACTTGCTCGGAAAAGCGGCCGGGTTGCCGATTTCTGCTTTGCTCGGCGGTGTGCTGCAGGCGGATTTTCCGCTGTACGAGGCGGTGCCGTTGCGAAGTCCGGAAGAGATGGCCGAGTTCGTGGTTGCCCGCCAAGAGGCCGGCATCCATCGTTTTCAGCTGAAGGTTGGCAATGACCCGCACGACGATGCAGCGCGCACGCGAGCCGTCGTCTCGGTGGCGGAACAGCAGAGCATCATCGTGGCGGATTCGAACGGCGGCTGGAATCTGCGTGCCGCGCAGATTGCACTGAAGGAGATGGCAGGGCTGCCCATCTTTATCGAGCAGCCGTGCCGTTCGACGGATGACTGCGCATTTGTCATGCGCCACTCACACCTTCCGCTCGTGCTCGACGAGTCGATCCTGAGCTCCACAGATGTCTTTCGCGCAAAGCACGACGCCGGCGCGGTGTCGATCAACATCAAGATCAGTCGCGTGGGTGGCTTGACGGAGGCTGCAAGAATGCGTGATCTGATGCAGGAACTCGACATGATGGTGTCGATGGAAGACGCGTGGGGTGGCGACATCACCACGGCCGCGGTCTCTCACCTTGCAGCGAGCACGCGCCCGGAAAACTTTCAAAATGCTTCCTTCATGAATGATTGGACGGATGGGCACGTGGCCGGCTACGCACCTCGGTCTGTCGGGGGACGGGGTTCGGCGCCCACGGGACCAGGTCTTGGTATCGAGGTTTCTGCTCGAGGTTTGGAGGCCCTCTTCTCCGTAAGCGAGAAGGTGGGGCAGTAGGGTGAGCGGAGTATTTCTCGGCACCCGAGAATTCGCCATCAGCCCACGATTCTTTTGGAGACCACGGCATCCACACGGTGCTTGTGTCAGAGACGGACGCCCATGAGCATCTCGAGTATTCGCAAGGTTGATAAGGTCGCGAGTTTGCGGGAGCGCATTCGTGAATCACTTGCCGCGGCCATCGTTTCCGGAGAGCTTGCCCCCGGCACCATGGTGACGGTTCCTGTGCTGGCCGCCGATTTTGAGGTCTCGGCGACTCCGGTGCGCGAGGCAATGTTGGATCTTGAGCAACGCGGGTTTGTTCAGTCGGTGGCGAATAAGGGTTTCCGGGTCACGGAGGTGAGCCAGCAAGATCTACAGGAGATTATCGAGATCCGAACCTTGCTCGAAGGCCCGATCATGGCGGAACTCTCAAAGACGATGAAGCCCGAGCAGATTCCGCAGTGGCGTCTCCTAGCAGACCGCATTAGCGAGCACGCGGATGCCGGAAACCTCACCGAGTTTCTGGAGGCTGACCGCGAGTTCCACCTCGGTTTGATCGGCTTGCACGGCAACCGCCGGCTCGTGGCCATGGTGAAGGAGCTGCGTTCTCAAACGCGCATGATTGGCCTCGCAAAGATGACCAATACGCCCGAGTTGAGCAAGTCGGGGCGTGAGCATCACGAAATGCTCGATCTGATGGAAAGCGGTGATGATGTGGCACTTCGAGCCCTGATGGCAAACCATTTTGCTCACGTATTGGCGTGGTGGGGCCCGAGCGCGGGGCTATAACGACTCGGTTTCACAGTTGACCGTCACCAGTAACATGTCATATTGTACAAATAGCGAGGTGTCCACTGGCGGAACACAGCCCGCCTGCATTTCGATGGTTTTTCAGCATCAAAGGAGAGGCAGAGAATGAAATTCGGAAAGCGCACTTTGGGAATGCTTGGCGTAGCCACAGCAGTCCTGCTTGCAACGTCCGCCTGTAGCGGCGGACTCCTCGGTGGCGGCGACAATGGCGGCAACGCCGCAGGCCCCATCAAGATCGGCATGATCGTTCCCACCTCTGGCAGCAGCGCACCAACGGGTGCCAGCATGGCCAACGGTGCGAAGATGGCCGTCGACGAAATCAACAAAGCCGGTGGCGTCAACATCGACGGCACGAAGCGCATGCTTGAGATCGAAATTGCTGACGGTGCGTGTGATTCGCAGCAGGCCGTCGCAAGTGCGAACAAGCTTGTTTCCAGCGGTGTTGTGATTTCGGTCGGCGGGTATTGCTCCGGTGCAACACTGCCGACGCTTCCGATCTTCAACAAGGCCGGCGTGCCCATGATCATCCCGGCTGCCAACTCGCAGGACCTCGTTAAAGAGGGGCTCAAGAATGTCTTCCTGATCAACGGAACGGGACTTCAGCAGTCCACCGCGGCGCTCACCTTCATCAAGAAGCAGGGATACAAGGCTGTCGCGCTTGTCGATGACAACACCAGCTACTCGGCAGACATCACCGCCGAGACCGGAAAGCAGATCGCCGACGACGGTTCCACTGCGGTCGTATTGAAGACCTCCGTGAACGCCGGTGAAAGCGACTACTCCTCCGTCGTGCGCGACATCATCAGCTCGAAGGCTGACCTGCTCTACTGGACCGGCTACTACCAGGAAGGTGGACTGATCATCGATCAGCTTCGCAAGGCTGGCTACACCGGTGACATCATGGTCGCTGACGGAAGCGCTGACCCGACCCTTGCAACGATCGCAGGAGCGTCGGCCGAAGGTGTGTACGCCACGATGACCCCAACTCCCAACACCATCAAGGGTGCTGAGAGCTGGATCGCGGACTACAAGAAGCAGTTCGGTGACGACCCGAAGCCGTACTCCACGCAGTCCTACGATGCAGTTCGCCTCGCAGCGGCCGCACTCGAAGCTGCTGGTAGCACGAAGACTGACGCTCTGATTTCTGCACTTGAGGGAATCAAGGACTTCAAGGCCTTCTCTGGCCCACTGTCCTTCACGCCGGAGCACACGTTGGCCAACGGTGGATTCGTCATCCTCGTCATGAAGGACGCTGACTTCCAGCTGTTCGACGACCTGCAGTAACCAAGTAATGGCGGATGCCGCGGTCGGCGAGAGCTAAAACACCGACCGCGGCATCCCGTCGCCTTATCTG
>JBDSUT010000263.1:0-18616 GCA_039927595.1 Terrimesophilobacter sp. | reverse complement strand
TACCGGCGCGTTCGCGCTCGGTGGGGCACTTGCCGCTCTCGCCATCCTTTCTCGCACTGAGCTTCTCCTTGTGCTCATCGGTGGCCTCTTCGTTATCATTACCGGCCAAGTGATTGTTCAGCGTATTTATTTCAAGGCGACAAAGGGAAAACGCATTTGGAAGTCGAGCCCTTACCATCACCATTTCGAGATGAAAGGTTGGCCAGAAGTCACCATCGTTGTGAGATTCTGGATCATCGCCGGACTTCTCGTTGGTGCAGGGGTTGGGCTCTTTTACCTTGAGTGGCTTTCGGCCACGGCACCCTGATGTCGTTGCGTGATGTCAGGGGTCTGGCGAGTTGGTATTCGGACTGGAGCGGACTTCGCGTTGTCGTGCTCGGGTCGGGGGTCACCGGGTTTGCCGCCGCAGACACCCTCGCAGAACTGGGTTGCGTCGTCCTTGTTGCAGCATCGTCTGCCGATGAAAACACTGCGGAGGTTCTTCGCATTCTGGGTGTGAAGCTTGTCGTCAGCGACCTGGAGGCCGGAGTGCCTGCAGAAGTTGCGGAGTTTGAGCCGGATCTCGTCATTGTGTCTCCGGGGTTTGCTCCGAAGCATCCTGCAGTGCGATGGGCATCTGGAGCGGGACGAACCGTGTGGGGTGACGTAGAGCTGGCCTGGCGGTTGCGAGACAAGGTCGGCACGCCAGCGGAGTGGATTGTGGTCACGGGTACCAATGGCAAGACCACCACAGTGCAACTCACTGCGGCAATGTTGGTGGCTGGTGGTGTGCGTGCAGCCCCCTGCGGAAACGTTGGGATTTCGGTACTCGACGCGGTTCGAGACCCCACCGGGTTCGATGTGCTCGTGGTGGAGCTCTCAAGCTTTCAACTCCACTATCTCGGCGAGATTTCCCCCTGGGCGAGTACCTGCCTCAATATTGCGGATGACCATCTTGACTGGCATGGCGGGCCGGACGCGTATCGTGACGCGAAGGCGAAGGTTTATGAGAATACGAAGACAACGTGTGTCTTTAACCGAGATGATCTGGTCACCCGGGAGTTAGTAGAACAGGCCGACGTGGTGGAGGGGTGCCGAGCAATCGGATTCGGTCTTGGCATACCCGGTCCCAGTGATTTTGGGGTCGTGAATGAAATTGTGTGCGATCGAGCGTTTAACGACGATAGGCACAACACTGCACTGGAGATTGCGACCATTCCAGAACTCGTGCCGATTGGATTGGGTAGTCGTCATATGCTCGCGAATGCCTTAGCGGCGGCCGCGCTGTCGAGGTCTTTTGGCGTCTCGGTGGAAGCCGTGCGCACGGCACTGCTTGCGTTCAGACCAGACCACCACCGATCGGAGATCGTCGCTTCACACGCAGGAATAGTCTGGATCGACGATTCAAAAGCCACTAACGCGCACGCCGCGCGCGCCTCGGTGGAAGCCAGCGACTCGCTTATCTGGATCGTCGGCGGACTCCTCAAAGGGGCATCCATTGACGCGCTCGTTTCTTCGGCAGTGCCGCGGCTCAGAGCCGCCATTGTCGTGGGCAAAGATCGGGCCGCGATCGTTGCATCATTCGCGCGACACGCGCCGCAACTGCCGGTTTTCGAGGTGGAGACGGCTGACACTAAAGAGGTGATGCCGACGGCAGTGCGGTTGGCCGCGGCAATAGCTGTCGATGGCGATACCGTGCTTCTGGCTCCAGCGGCAGCATCCATGGATCAGTTCAAAGACTATGCGGATCGCGGGGAGCTTTTCGCTCACGCGGTTCGAGAAATGTTGGGAGGAGGCTCCGATGACGACGAGTCCTCCGCGCTCCCGGCGTCCACCTGACCGAAACGATCCCCCACAGGGTTCGACTTCGTCGCCGAACGTTCTCGTTGCTGTTAAGCGGATCTTTGGCGCGGAGAGCGCGGACTATTACTTGGTAATTGGCGCGACACTGTTTCTGGTCATTTTTGGACTGGTCATGGTTCTCTCGTCGTCATCTGTGACCTCGCTGAGCTCTAACGGTGACCCGTTCACGGGCTTCTTACGTCAGGCAATGTTCGCGCTTTTGGGTGTTCCGGTCATGTTTGTTGCGGCGCGGCTACCCCCAATATTTTGGAAGAAGTGGGCGGGCGTCGCCCTTCTCGTTGCGCTCTCACTTCAATTCTTGGTCGTGGCAACCGGCCTCGGAGTGGATGCCAACGGTAACCGCAACTGGATCAGGTTCGGAGAGTCTGTTTCATTTCAGCCATCTGAACTCGTCAAGGTTGCTCTGGTTGTGTGGCTTGGTCTCATGCTCGCGAAGCGACTCGATTTTCTTGACAACTGGCGCAATCTCATTCGCCCCATTGGCTTGATATCGGGAGCCGCAATTTTCTTAGTACTTCTGGGGGGAGATCTGGGAACAGCCATTATTCTTGTCGCGCTCATTGTGGGCGCCCTTTTCTTTGCAGGTGTGAAGCTTCGCCATTTGGTGGTGCCACTTATTGTGATGGCGATCGCTGCGTACGTTTTAACCATGTCTGTGCGCTCTCTGCAGGACCGCATCCTCGCTTGGCAGAGCGGGTGCGAGTCTGATGGGGCCTATCACGGTTTGTGTTGGCAAACCCTTCACGGTTGGTGGGCTCTTGCCTCTGGCGGCCTATTCGGCGTGGGACTTGGTAACTCCAAGGCGAAGTGGTCGTGGCTGCCGGAGGCCGACAACGACTTCATTTTCGCGATAATTGGGGAAGAGCTCGGGCTTCTTGGCGCGATTGTGGTTCTTGCGCTGTTCGTCGTCCTCGCGTTCTCTTTCATTCGAATTATTCGGGCATCAACTGACCCGGCCGCCAAGATTACTGTTAGTGCGGTGCTGGCCTGGATCATGACTCAGGCGTTCGTCAATATTGCAGTGGTGCTCGGACTCTTGCCGGTACTCGGGGTCCCCTTGCCTCTGATTTCTGCGGGCGGCTCAGCGCTCGTCACCACACTCTTGGCGATAGGCATCGTGCTCTCGTACGCTCGTCAGCCTCGAGTACGCCAGGCATCCCGGTGACGCGTTATCTTTTTGCCGGCGGCGGAACCGCGGGCCACGTGAATCCACTGCTGGCAGTGGCAGACCACTTGCGCAGTGGCGAGCCCACTGCTGAGGTGCTGGTTTTGGGCACCGACTCGGGGCTTGAGAAGCGTCTTGTTCCTGAGCGTGGTTACGAGCTTTTGACAGTCGAGAAGGTGCCGATGCCGCGCAGACTCAGCGGTGACATCGTTCGGTTTCCGCTGAAGTTTTCTCGAGCCGTGCGGGATATCCGCACGATGATCCGGGATCGAAATATTGAACTACTCGTGGGTTTTGGTGGTTTTGTGTCGGCACCTGCGTACGTGGCCGCGTGGCGTGAGAAGCTGCCCATCGTGGTGCACGAGGCCAACGCTGTACCGGGCTTTGCTAACCGAGTCGGAAGTGCTTTTACTCGCTTCGTGGGGGTCGCCTTTTCGGGTACAAAGCTTCGGCATGCTCGCGTAGTCGGGATGCCATTGTTGAAGGCGCTGGAGGCGCTAGAGCCGGCCTCACTTCGCGCGGAGGCACTCGCTTTCTTCGGACTCGACCCAGCGAAGAGTGTGCTTCTCGTGACCGGAGGTTCGTTGGGGGCACGCAGCATTAACGACGTGGTATCCCGTGAGATCGACTCTATTCTTGACACCGGCTGGAGTGTGCTTCATATTGTCGGAGCTCGGTCAGAACTTCGCGATAAGGGACAACCAAATTATCGGGTAGTGAGTTACTGCGATCGGATGGATCTTGCCTTTTCAGCGGCAACCTTGGCGTTAGCTCGTGCTGGCTCCGCCACAGTGAGCGAGTTGACTGCGTTGGGCATTCCCGCTGTTTATGTTCCGCTACCTATTGGTAATGGGGAGCAGCTCAAGAACACCACGGGGGTGGTCGGGGCAGGTGGCGCGCTAGTGGTCAAAAACTCGGATTTCACGGGGGAGTGGGTCAGGAATTCGCTCGTTCCGCTGCTGAACGAACCCGCAGTGGTCGCGCAGATGGCGGCCGCAACCGCACCTCTCGGCGTGCGCAATGGGGCCGCGAGGACTGTTGCCCTTGTGGCTGAGGCTTTGAAAGAGACGAAGGCGGCGCACGGTTGATAAAGACGAATTTTGACCAGCAGATGCCGGTAGCGCCAGAGCGGGTGCACTTCATTGGTGTGGGTGGTGCGGGAATGAGCGGAATTGCGCGACTCTTCGCCGCCGCAGGAATGACCGTGACCGGCTCCGATATTCGAGACACCCACGTTGTCGCAGATCTCAGAGCAGCGGGCGTGCGCGTCAGGATTGGCCATGATGCTGGAGTTCTGGGGGAGGTGGATACTGTCGTCGTGTCGGGGGCCATCGGGGAAGACAACCCCGAGTACTTGTTTGCGCTGAGTGCTGGAATCCCCGTAGTGCATCGAGCGGTGGCGCTCGCATGGCTAACGAAAGGTCGTCGACTCGTTGCCGTGGCGGGCGCTCACGGAAAAACCACCTCCACAGCGATGATTGTTTGTGCCCTTCGCGAGTTGGGGGCCGACCCCGGATTTGTCAATGGCGGCGTCATCAGTTCGCTTGGTGTGAGTGCGATGCCAGGCAGCGGTGATCTCTTTGTGGTCGAAGCCGATGAATCGGATGGTTCCTTCATGCTGTACTCGACATCAATTGCCCTCGTTACCAACGTTGACCCCGATCACTTGGATCACTTTGGCTCAGAATCCGCTTTTAAGTCGGCGTTCGTTGATTTCGCCTCTGCTGCCCGCGAGTCAGTTGTGATTTCTGCTGATGATTCTGGAGCGAAAGAAATTTCTTCGCTTATCTCTGGCCCGGAAGTGTCAACTTTTGGCGTGGATCACGCGGCCACAATAACGATTCATTCGATTGAGTCCGGCCCGACAGCGTCCTTCACGCTGAACTGGAATGGCGGCGAATTTCCGGTCGTACTCAAGGTTCCGGGGCGACACAATGCGCTGAACGCCGCCGGTGCATTTGGTGTGTTGGTTTCCCTTGGTTATGAGCCGACCGCGTCGATCGCGGCTCTCGGGGCCTTCGAGGGAACAGAGCGTCGGTTCGAGTTTCGCGGCGAAGTCTCGGGGGTGCGCGTCTTTGACGATTTCGCCCATCACCCGACGGAGATCGAAGCCGCCTTGAGCGGCGCGCGGGCGGTGGCAGGTGGCGGGCGAGTCATCCCGATTTTCCAGCCACACCTCTATAGCAGGACTCAGCGGATGGCGCCCGAGTTTGCGAAGGTTTTGGAGGAGCTAGCTGACGTGACGATTGTCGTGCCGATTTACGCGGCACGGGAGAATCCAGTGCCCGGTGTTACCGGGAAACTCATCACGAATGAATTTGAGGACCCTGCGCGGGCGGTGTATGTGGAGTCTTGGGAAGACGCCGTCGCCATGGCTGTGCGCCTTGCGATGCCCGGAGATATTGTGATGTCGATGGGCGGGGGAGACGTCTACGGTCTTGTTCCTGATCTTTTGCTCGCTTTGGGAGGTCAGCATCTCGCCGGCCCGGCGGCGAATGTGGTTCGATGAAACGCCCGGAGGGCTTTGATCCACCTGCCGCACGGGGGGTAGGGAACGAGGCGCGGGACTCTCGTTCGTCGAAGCGCATTTCCTCGAAGGGAGGGGCGCCGAAAGATCAGACGCCTCAATCACGCAGGTCTCAGCCGCGGCAAAAACGCACTCAGCCGCGTGAGGCGTTACCTCGGATTCGTACGCCGCGTGAGGCTGCAGCTTCACTCGCGCAAACGCCCGCTGTTGACCGGCCGGGAACTGATGTTCGTCAGGCTCGGGCGCGGGTTCGTGCGAGTGCACGTGATCGCCGGCGTTTTGAGCGTCGTGAGGTTCGCCGCTTTACGCGGCGGAGCCGTCATCGACGTTTGGGGTGGGCTATCGCAATTTCGATCGGTGGGCTCGTGGCGGGGTTGCTCGCGGTAGCCGTATATTCCCCGCTTCTCGCTCTTCGCACGGTGACTGTTGACGGCAATGTGAAGGTCAGCGCAGAGGATGTGCACGCTGCCATTGACGAGCAAATGGGCACGCCACTCGCCCTGTTGGATTATGAGTCGCTGAAATCCAAACTCGACGTTTACCCACTCATTCGAAGCTTTTCGACCGAGATAGTGCCGCCGTCAACGTTGAAGATTCACGTTGTCGAGCGAGCGCCCATGGGAATCGTCTCGTCCTCTTCTGGCTTCCAGGTCATTGACCCTGCCGGTGTGGTCCTTGAGTCGGTGTTGCGTCGACCTGATGGTATCCCGCTGATCGACCTTGCCGGTCAGGGGACGGATTCTGTTGCGTTTTTTTCGGTCGTGGACGTGATGTTGGCTCTTCCCGAATCCATTAGGTCGAGGGTCGACGTCATCCAAGCCACTTCTCAGGACGATGTCCGACTGGTGTTGGTCGGTGCAGGTCAGCGCGTGACGTGGGGTAGTTCTGATCGTTCAGCGCTCAAGGCCCGCGTCCTGGAAGAACTCATGGCAACGCAAGAGCCCAATGTTCATGTTGAGTTCGATGTTTCTGCGCCGTTGAGCCCCGTTGTTCGCAGAGGTTGAGGTCAGCATCCCAGCACGTCCGGCTGATTTTAGCTGCCAATTTCGGCAAAGTTCGCGACACGCGGGAGTGCTTGCGCACGCTGGTGAACGTGGGAGCTTAAGTTCAAGTCAGGAAATGCATACTCAGCATAACTTTAAACTTCAAGTAGAGCTTGAAAGTATCACCGGAGGCCGGACGTGACATCGAACCAGAACTACCTCGCAGTGATCAAAGTGGTCGGCATCGGCGGTGGCGGCGTCAACGCAGTCAACCGCATGATCGAACTCGGGCTTCGCGGAGTCGAGTTCATTGCAATCAACACTGACGCGCAGGCGCTCCTCATGAGCGATGCCGATGTCAAGCTCGATGTCGGGCGGGAGCTTACCCGTGGGCTGGGAGCAGGCGCAGACCCAGAGGTTGGCCGTCGCGCCGCCGAGGATCACGCTGAAGAAATCGAAGAAGCGCTTGCTGGTGCTGACATGGTGTTTGTCACGGCAGGGGAGGGCGGCGGTACCGGAACCGGTGGCGCGCCCGTCATTGCTCGCATCGCGAAGTCCATTGGTGCCCTCACCATCGGCGTTGTCACGCGGCCCTTTGGTTTTGAAGGTAAGCGGAGGGCGGCTCAAGCCGAGGTCGGTATCGCCGCTTTGAAAAGTGAAGTGGACACGCTCATCGTGGTGCCCAACGATCGCTTATTGGAGATCAGCGATCGGGGCATCAGCTTCCTCGATGCCTTCGCAACAGCAGATCAGGTTCTTTTAGCTGGCGTGCAGGGAATTACAGACCTGATCACCACCCCGGGGTTGATTAACCTCGACTTTGCCGACGTCAAGTCAGTTATGCAAGGTGCCGGCTCTGCGCTCATGGGAATTGGTTCCTCTCGCGGTGCCGACCGCGCCATCAAGGCAGCGGAGCTTGCCGTTGCAAGCCCACTCCTCGAAGCAAGTATTGACGGCGCTCACGGAGTGCTGCTCTCAATCCAGGGTGGATCCAATCTCGGTATTTTTGAGATCAACGATGCCGCCCGGCTTGTGCAAGAAGCTGTGCACCCCGAGGCGAACATTATCTTTGGTGCTGTTATCGACGACACCCTCGGTGACGAAGTTCGTGTCACCGTCATCGCTGCAGGATTCGACGGTGGGGAGCCCACCGTGCGCAAGGCAGACCGTCGATCGAACTACGTCATGGCTGGTACGCAAGCCACGGATGCGACGGTCGAGTATGGCGCGGGGTTCGCGGCACAGGAAGGCCTGTCAGAATCACCCAAGTGGGACTCCGAACCAGAGCTTCCTGCGGCTAAGGATCCCGCATTCGACGACGACGCGGACGACTTGGACATTCCCGACTTTTTGAAATGATTGCGCATATGGGGACTCCGCTTTCCGAGCGCCTCTCAGCACTTAACGAGAGCATCTCAGAGGCCGCGCAGGAATCAGGGCGCACCCGCGAAGACATCACGACGATAGTGGTGACAAAGTTCCATCCCGCTTCCATGGTGCGCGATCTCGCGAACCTTGGGGTGAGGGACTTTGGCGAAAGTCGCCATCAGGAAGCGCGTGACAAAGTTGCCGAGCTTGCTGATCCCGACCTTAACTGGCACTTTGTTGGCCAGGTGCAGGGAAAGAAGGCGCGACAGATTGCGTCCTACGCTCGCGTCATTCATTCCGTTGACCGCGAGTCACTCCTCAGTGGGCTCGAATCGGCGGAGCAAGTGACGAGTTGTTTCCTTCAAATTAATCTCACAGACGATCCGTCCAGAGGAGGTGTCGCCCCAGATTCGCTTTTGGCACTCGCTGAGCGGACTCAGTTGACCCTCGGGGTTCAGTTGCTCGGGGTGATGGCAGTGGCACCCTTGGGCGAGGATTCGCGTCGTGCATTTTCGCGGGTGCGCGAAGCCTCCGAAGCGCTGCGCACCGTGGCCCCGGAAGCTCGTTGGATCTCCGCGGGCATGTCCGGGGATTACCGGGAGGCGATTCTTGAGGGCGCGACACACCTACGCATTGGCACGGCAATCACTGGAAATCGACCTGTGGCCGGTTAATCTCGAAGTCAAGAGTTTCACCACTGGAGGCACAAAATGGCTAACCCGCTGCGTAAGACGATGGTCTACTTGGGCCTCGCGGATGAAGAATTCGAAGACTATGAGCCCACGCAGGCACCCTCGGCGCACGCGACGCCTCAGGCGCAGCACCAGGCGCTTGCACAGCACGGGTCCCCGAGTCAGTCTCAGCGTGCACCGGTTACGCCGTTGCGTCGCCCAACTCGCGCCGCAGCCCCTGTCGCGGAGTTGAACGAGATCCTTACTGTTCATCCACGCCAGTACAAAGATGCGCAGTCCATCGCAGAACACTTCCGTGAGGGAATCCCCGTCATCATCAACCTCTCCCAAATGAGCGAATCGGAAGCGCGTCGCTTGGTCGACTTCGCTAGTGGCCTTTCCCAGGGGCTTTACGGGCGCATTGAACGAGTGACGAACAAGGTTTTCCTTCTTTCGCCGTCACACGTGGCTATCAGTGGAGACCAGGGCGAGGTTGATTCCACGGTGGATGCATCCTTCTTTCCAGAAAACTAATTTTCGTGTCGTGGGTCTCTGTGCTTCAACCTAGCCAGAGCTGGAACGGTTAGGTGGTAATAATTCCAGTTGTGGCGGCCGTTGCGTATTATTTTTTGCTTGTTTATTTCTTTCTGATGTGGGCACGGTTTCTTCTTGATCTCGCGCAAAATTTTTCGCGCAACTGGAGACCTAAAGGTATTGGGCTTGTCGTGGCGGTGTTCGTTTTCTCGCTGACAGACCCGCCAATTCACGCGGTGCGCAAGGTGATACCCCCGATCCGCATCGGAGCCGCGGCTCTCGACTTTTCGTGGAGCGTTGTGATGATTCTGGTGATTGTTTTGATGTACATAGCTAACGGGCTCATGTTCCTGCCACGTTAGTGTTTCATCAACCGATGGCTTTGTTCACTGCAGAGACCGCGAACAAACCTTGACAGCAAGCAGAAGCTCGACACCAGTGTCTCGTCTCGATGAGTTAACGGGGGTTTCACAATAATTTTGATACCTTATAGCTATACGGTGAATTCGCCGTATTAATAATCTTTGAAGGTGACACTCATGGCTCTGACCCCAGAAGACGTGGTCAACAAGCGCTTCCAGCCGACCAAGTTCCGCGAAGGATATGACCAAGACGAGGTGGATGACTTTCTCGACGAAGTCGTCGTTGAGCTTCGACGTCTGGGATTAGAGAACGAAGAGTTGCGCCAGCGCCTTGCCGCAGGCGGTTCACAGAGCAATGCAACGCCGGGCACTGCGCCGCAGGGCGCTGAAGCTCAATTTGGCGGTTTTGCTTCTGCGGAGGAGGCTGCTCCAGCGGCAGTCCCCACGCCAGCATTCGTTCCGGAGCCTACAGTGGATCCCTCAGTTGGCTTCGCTGGTTCCGACCCTTCTTTCGATCAGAACAACACCAACAACCTTCTTCTCCTGGCGCGTCGACTGCACGAGGAGCACGTTCGCGAGGGTGTCGAGAAGCGCGACTCTCTCATTGCAGAAGGCCACGCTACCGCTGCTCGCATTGTGAGCGAAGCCGAGCAGCAGCAGCGTGCGGAACTCGACTCACTTGATCAAGAACGTCAGTCACTTGAGGGTCGCATAGAGGATCTCCGTGAGTTTGAGCGCGAGTACCGGGCAAAGTTGAAGGGCCACATTGAGGGTCTTCTTCATGACCTTGAGGGAACTGCAGCAGCGACGGCGGGCGCTGGAGCAGTTCCTACGTCGCAGCCGACCATGGGTCAGGAGCCCGCCGCCTTTGGAGGGGTTCCTTCCCAGCCACAGGCGGGTTTCCCCGGCTTCGGTGGTAACTGAGCTGTCCGCTGAGACCGTGCCGAATACGTCGGCGAAGATCAGCATGCGCGCTCTCTGGGCACTTTTACTAGTAGCGATCAGCGTTTACGCGTTGGATCAAGTCTCGAAATTATTGATCGTTGATAATCTTCACGAGGGTCAACAAGTAGAAGTCTTAGGACAGGTTCTGCAGTTTCATTTTGTGCGAAATTCGGGCGCTGCGTTTTCATTGGCAAGCGGTTCGACATGGATTTTCTCGATTATTGCCGCAGGCGTGACGCTCTTCATCCTTTGGTATGCGCGCCGAATCCGCTCACTAGCGTGGGCTGTATTGTTCGGGATGCTTTTGGGCGGAACCGTTGGAAACCTCACCGACCGACTTTTTCGTGATCCGGGCTTCGGAGTGGGTCACGTCATTGACTTTCTTCAGGTTTGGGGGTTCCCCGCAATCTTCAACGTCGCGGATTCGTTCATCGTGGCAAGCATGGGATTGTTTGTGATTCTTTCCCTTCGGGGGATACGAATGGATGGCCAACGGCCGGAGTCTCGAGCGGTCGAGGCAGCCGAGACCACGGTGTTTTCGCCAGAAAGCCGTGACGGCTGACTCATGGAGAGCCGTCATTTTCCCGTTCCACCAGGTGTCGCAGGCGAGCGGGCTGACGTGGCTCTCGCTCGGCTCCTCGGGTTCACGCGTACTTTTGCTGCAGAAATTCTTGAGGCTGGAGGAGTGGCCTCCGATGGCGCCATTCTCGTCAAGTCTGACCGTCTCGTGGAGGGTGCCGAGTTAGAAGTCACGTGGCAGCCCAAGCGTGAGCCTGTGATCATCGCGCGAGAAGTGAGTTCGCTTACCATTGTGTTTGAAGACGACGATGTTGTCGTCGTCGACAAACCTGTGGGGGTCACTGCGCACCCTTCAGTCGGATGGGACGGCCCGACCGTGCTCGGTGCACTTGCTGCTGCGGGCATCAGAGTCAGCACCTCCGGGGCGGCAGAGCGAACCGGAATCGTGCACCGTCTCGACGCGGGAACGAGCGGCCTAATGGTGGTGGCCAAGAGTGAATCCGCCTACACGAACCTCAAACGAGCGTTTCATGATCGCGAGGTTACGAAGATCTACCACGCCGTCGCGCAAGGGCACCCGGACCCGCTCAGCGGAACAATCGATGCTCCTATCGGACGTCATCCAGGGGCAAAGTGGAAGTTCGCCGTCACAAACGAGGGCAAGCCTTCTGTCACCCATTACGAGACATTGGAAGCATTTCGCGGAGCATCGCTCCTAGAAATTCATCTTGAAACGGGTCGCACCCACCAGATCCGAGTGCACCTTGCGGCCCAGCGGCACCCGTGCGTGGGCGACGAAATGTATGGCGCAGATCCCACGATGTCGAAGCGATTGGGCCTCACACGCCAATGGCTTCATGCCATGCGCTTGGGTTTTCACCATCCGGGTAGCGGCGAGTATGTTGAGTTCTGGTCGACCTACCCTGACGATCTTTCACACGCACTTGATGTGCTTCGGGGCGAGTGACGGCAGTTCGGCGGTGGCGGAGTACTGCGCTGGCCTAGTCTTGAATGACCCCAGTTCCCGTCGGAGAAATTAGTGGCTACGAGCAACGATTCTTTTGTGCATCTTCACGTGCACAGCGAGTATTCCATGCTCGATGGCGCTGCTCGCGTGCGCCCCCTGATTTCGGCGGCGGCGGAGCAGGGCATGCCGGCCATTGCCGTCACTGACCACGGCTACATGTTTGGTGCGTACGACTTTTGGCATACCGCAACCGATGTGGGAATCAAGCCGATCGTTGGAATGGAGGCGTACATCACTCCTGGCACTGATCGTCGTGACAAAACTCGCACTCGGTGGAGCGACGGTGGCGAAGGGGATGTGGGAGGCAACGGTTCTTATACCCACATGACGATGCTTGCGAAGAACAACACCGGAATGCATAACCTTTTTCGGATGTCGTCTCTCGCCTCCATCGAGGGGTTTTATTACAAACCGCGCATGGATCGTGAGCTTCTCCAAACCTACTCAGACGGGGTCATCGCCACCACTGGCTGTGTGGGTGGCGAAGTGCAAACTCGCTTGAGGCTCGGGCAGTACGCGGAAGCCCGTGCAGCCGCAGCAGAGTTCCAAGACATCTTTGGCAAAGAGAATTTCTATTGCGAGATTATGGATCACGGGATCGACATCGAGCGGCGAACCATGTCGGAGCTCCTCGCCTTGGCGAAGGAGCTGGACATGCCGCTCGTGGCGACCAATGACTTGCATTACACGCACGCGGGGGACGCTGAGGCCCACGCGGCACTGTTGTGCATTCAGTCTGCCTCCACGCTGGATGATCCCAACCGTTTCAAGTTTGATTCGCAAGAGTTCTATTTGAAGTCAGCGGATGAGATGCGGTCACTCTTCACCGACTACCCAGAAGCCATCACAAACACTTTGCTCATTGCGGAACGGTGCGAGGTTTCGTTTGCCCATCGTGACCTCATGCCTCACTTTCCTGTTCCAGAGGGGTTCACCGAAGCAACCTGGTTTGCTGCTGAGGTGGATCGCGGGCTCGCAAAGCGATTCCCGGGCGGTGTTCCCGAGACGCATCGTACTCAAGCGGATTACGAAGTTGGCGTCATCAACCAGATGGGTTTCCCCGGCTACTTCCTCGTCGTTGCAGACTTCATCAGATGGGCGCGTGAGCACGGCATCCGGGTGGGCCCGGGGCGCGGTTCTGCCGCAGGATCACTGGTCGCGTACGCGATGGAGATCACCGGTCTTGACCCGATTGCGCACGGCCTGATTTTTGAGCGGTTCCTGAACCCTGACCGCATTTCGATGCCTGATATCGATATTGACTTCGATGATCGGCGACGGGGCGAGGTCATCCGTTACGTGACCGAGAAGTACGGTGACGATCGAGTTGCGCAGATCGTAACCTACGGAACGATCAAAGCGAAGCAAGCACTCAAAGATTCGGCGCGGGTTTTGGGGATGCCCTATTCTGTTGGCGAAAAACTTACCAAGGCGATGCCGCCACCCGTCATGGGTAAAGACATGAGCTTGGGAGACGTTACCGACAAGACCTCGTCTCGTTATAAAGAAGCAGGCGACCTGCGAGCTCTCGTCGATACAGACCCCGAGTCTGCTCGCGTCTTCGAAACAGCGCTCGGCATTGAGAACTTGAAACGACAATGGGGCGTGCACGCGGCGGGCGTGATCATGTCGGCCGAACCCCTCATCGACGTACTTCCCATCATGAAGCGTGAAGATGATGGCGCCATCATCACCCAGTTTGATCAGCCGCCGTGCGAAAAGCTTGGACTGCTCAAAATGGACTTTTTGGGTCTACGAAATCTCACCGTGTTGCAGGATGCCCTCGTGGGGATCAAGTCCAACCGAGGCGAAGACGTGGTCCTCGAAGACCTCGACCTGAATGCCGACGCGGCTACATACGACCTTTTAGCGCGGGGTGACACGCTGGGTGTTTTCCAACTTGATGGTGGCCCCCTGCGCTCTCTGCTCAAACAACTTAAGCCAGACAGTTTCAACGACATCACCGCGGTGATTGCTCTGTATCGGCCAGGGCCCATGGGAATGAACTCGCACACGAAGTACGCGTTGAGAAAAAATGGGTTAGAAGAAGTTGATGCTATCCATCCTGAGTTGGCAGAACCTCTGTCGACGATTCTGGGGGAGACCTATGGTCTGGTGATCTATCAGGAACAGGTGATGGCTGCCGCGCAAAAGGTCGCCGGATTCACTCTGAGCCAGGCAGACACCCTCCGCAAGGCGATGGGCAAGAAAGACCTGAAAGTTCTCAACAAAGAATTTGCGAATTTTGCCGCAGGCATGGAAAAGAACGGGTACAGCAAAGAGGCGGCAAGCGCTCTCTGGGACATCATGGTGCCGTTCTCCGACTACGGCTTCAATAAGTCTCACGGGGCGGCGTACGCGGTTCTCAGCTACTGGACTGCATACCTCAAGGCGAACTATCCCGCAGAATACATGGCCGCGCTTCTCACGAGTGTTGGCGACTCCAAGGACAAACTCGGGGTGTATTTGGCTGAGTGTCGTCGCATGGGAATCCAAGTTCTTGCCCCGGATGTCAACGAGTCGGCGGCAGACTTCACCGCGGCGGGTGAGGACATCCGGTTTGGGCTCGGTGCGATCCGAAATGTGGGTGCCAACGTCGTCGAATTGATCCGAGGTGCTCGCGAACAGAAGGGACGGTTCGATAGTTTCCACGACTTCCTTCGAAAAGTACCTATTCCCGTCGCCAACAAACGCACGGTTGAGTCGCTGGTTAAGGCGGGGGCGTTCGATACCTTGGGCGCCACGCGACGAGCCTTAATCGAAATTCATGAGGATGCCGTCGAGGCCGTCGTCTCTGAAAAGCGTGCTGAAGCGAATGGTCAAGTTGGTTTCGATTTCGACAGTCTGTGGGATGAACCTCAACCGCTCAACCGTGTTCCTGATCGCCCCGAATGGTCGAAGCGTGACAAACTCGCCTTCGAGCGAGAGATGCTCGGGCTTTATGTCTCGGATCACCCTCTGGCAGGCCTTGAGCTGCAGCTTGCCAAACACGCTTCAATCACGGTCTCAGATTTGCTGGCGGGGGAGTCAGTAGCTGATGGTGAATCGGTCACAATTTGTGGGCTTATTACAAGCGTGCAGCACCGGACGGCGCGCAATAGCGGTAATCCTTATGGCATTGTGCAGGTCGAGGATTTCGGCGGTGAGATTGCGGTGACATTCTTGGGAAAGACCTATCA
Organism: Terrimesophilobacter sp.; assembly: GCA_039927595.1. Lineage (GTDB taxonomy): Bacteria > Actinomycetota > Actinomycetes > Actinomycetales > Microbacteriaceae > Terrimesophilobacter. The sequence continues at coordinate 3,494 of JBDSUT010000263.1, read as the reverse complement.
CGAGTTTTCACCTGCCCTCATGAACGATTCCATCGTTGTCATCAGGGGACGAGTAAATGTGCGTGATGACGGAATCGGGCTACACGCTTCGAGCCTTTACGCGCCGGACATGGGTCAGAGCCTCGGATCAGGGCCCCTCGTGATTTCGGTGCCGGAACACCGAGCGACAACAGACGTAGTGACCGCCCTCAATGATGTTTTGATTCGACATTCCGGCGACAACGAGGTGCGTCTCAAACTCGTTAAGGGTGAAAATGTCCGCATGTTCGAGGTGCCGTATCCGGTCAAGGTGAGTGCTGACCTTTATGGAGAGCTCAAGTCTCTCCTCGGTCCCAACTGCTTGACTTGACGCAGTCGCGTCACAGAGTTTTGACGACGAGTTGATCAAACTAGGCTGAGGGAGCCATGATCTCAACACTTGACCTCCGCGGCGAGGGCCCCTCGTCCGTGAATTCGAGAACGCTTGTGCCGCGCGCCGCCGTGAGCACTGCCGACGCAATGACTTTGGCGAGCGATCTGATCGCGGATGTTCGTGAGCGGGGTGTGGAGGCGCTGCTCGATCAGTCCGAACGGTTCGACCGTGTTCGGCCCCTCGCCATTCGTGTGAGCCAAACGGCGATCGACCAGGCTGTGAAGCAATTACGTCCCGACGTGCGACGTGCGCTTGACGAGGCAATCCGCCGAGTTCGGCTGGCATCGAAGGCAACGCTGCCGGTGCCTGTCTCAACAGAACTGGCCGAGGGGGCGATGGTTTCCACGAGGTGGCAACCCGTGCGTCGTGTCGGGTTGTACGTGCCAGGGGGCAAAGCGGTGTATCCGTCGAGCGTCGTCATGAACGCTGTTCCCGCTCAAGTGGCGGGTGTCTCCTCGGTAGCACTTGCTTCTCCCGCGCAGAAAGAGTTCAACGGGGGAGTGCACCCCACGATTCTTGCGGCCGCGGGAATTCTCGGCATCGACGAGGTGTATGCCATGGGCGGCGCTGGTGCAATTGGAGCGTTCGCCTTCGGGGTGGAGTCCATCGACCTCGAACCGGTCGACCTTGTGACCGGGCCAGGTAACGTCTGGGTTGCGGCGGCGAAGAGAATTGTGCGCGGTGTTGTGGGCATCGATGCCGAGGCCGGCCCGACCGAAATTCTCGTCATTGCCGATGAGTTTGCGGACCCTGTGCTGGTCGCAGCCGATCTCATCAGTCAGGCCGAGCATGATGAGCTCGCGGCTGCGGTACTCGTCACTGATTCGGAGGCCTTGGCGAGTCGAGTGCGTGCTGAGCTCGGGCTTCTCGCTGAGAGCACTCGCAAGGGTTTGAGAGTGCGTTCCGCTCTAGACGCTGAGCAGTCCTGCATTGTGCTGGTAAACAGCCTCGCGGATGCTGCGGCGTTCAGCAACGCTTACGGTCCAGAGCACCTCGAGTTGCTGGTGCGGGACCCTGAGTCGCTACTGGGCATCATTGAGAGCGCAGGCGCGATCTTCGTGGGCCCACATTCGCCAGTGAGCTTGGGCGATTACCTTGCCGGATCCAACCATGTGCTGCCCACGGGGGGACAAGCTCGTTTCGCGCCGGGGCTCGGCGTACACACCTTTTTGCGCCCGCAGCAGATCGTTCGTTACGATCGGGCTGCCCTCTCCTCTGTTGCCACGCACATCGTGGCTTTGGCAACAGCAGAGGATCTTCCTGCCCACGCAGACGCAGTTACGGCGAGGTTCCGCGACGAAGCCGACGCACTGTCCTAGGCTGGGTGAACCATGTTCTGCCCCTTCTGCCGGCATCCGGATTCCCGAGTCGTTGACTCGCGCACGAGCGACGACGGATTGTCGATTCGTCGCCGCAGGCAGTGCCCCGAGTGTGGGCGCCGATTCAGCACTACCGAAACCGCGAGTCTTAATGTTGTGAAGCGAAGTGGCGTGGTTCAACCCTTTAGTCGCGAAAAGATTGTTTCTGGTGTGCGTAAGGCCTGTCAGGGTCGCCCGGTGACGGACACCGATCTCGCGGTTCTCGCACAGAAGGTCGAAGAGTCGATCAGGGCTACGGGCGCCTCGCAGATTGAGGCAAACGATATCGGTCTCGCGATTTTGGCGCCGCTGCGCGAATTAGATGAAGTAGCCTACCTGCGGTTTGCCAGCGTCTACCAAGGGTTTGACTCTCTTGAAGACTTCGAATCTGCGATCAAGCTACTGCGGGTGGAGCATGAGCCGGTACATCCTGCAGAAGGTTTGTGAAATACGTCAGCGTGGCGTGCGCGGTAATTCGTTAGGCTGACCATCCCATGTATCGCTTACTCTTCCAATTTTTTTTCTCGCGACTCGATCCGGAGCGCGCGCATTCGCTGGCTTTCGCCTTTATCCGGATCCTGGGCGTGCCGTTGATCGGTGGGTTTGCGAGGGCATTCACTCGACCGCCTCGTGATATCTCGGTCGAGACACTCGGTCTGCGTTTTACTTCGCCATTTGGACTGGCCGCTGGATTCGATAAAAATGCGACGGCGATCCGCGGGTTAGGTAACCTCGGTTTTGGTCATGTTGAGGTTGGAACCCTGACCGCCCTGGCGCAACCAGGTAATCCACGCCCTCGGTCGTTTCGACTCGTCGCCGATAGGGCGCTCGTGAATCGTATGGGATTCAACAACCACGGTTCTGAGTCGGCAGTGCCACGGTTAGTCAGGCACCGGCGTCGATCTCATGGATCGGTTGTTGGAGTTAACATCGGTAAGTCGCGAGTGGCAGATATTGACGATGCCACGGAAGACTATGTGACGAGCACGCGACTTCTTGCACCGCTGGCCGATTATCTCGCAGTCAACGTGAGTTCGCCCAATACGCCGGGATTGCGAGGACTCCAGGATGTCGAATTACTGAGACCACTTCTGGCTGCGGTTAAGAGCGAGGCAGCAGGTACCCCGGTTCTCGTGAAGATCGCACCCGATCTTTCTGATCAGGCCATCATCGATGTCTGCGGCCTCGTGGCCGAACTGGCGCTCGATGGAATCATCGCCACGAATACGACGCTCAGTCGTGATGGGTTGGTGACCGATCCCTCCGTCGTTGATGCGGCAGGCACTGGAGGGCTCTCTGGCGCACCGCTTGCACGGCGTTCACGTGAGGTTTTAGCAGTTGTGCGTTCTCACCTTGCGGAAGGCGTGTGCGTCATTTCGGTGGGTGGCGTTGAGACTGCGCACGACGTCGTCGAACGGCTTGAGGCAGGCGCAACGCTCGTGCAGGGTTACACCGGGTTCATCTATGCGGGGCCCTTGTGGGTGCGTCACATCAATCGCGGTATAGCGAAGATAACTAAGCCGGGAACTGGCCGCGCTTAACCTGCGGTTTTGGCAAACGCATGACCCGCATTTGTAGGGCGCGCATAGCTGCGTACCAGCGTGTGCCACGCTGAACGTTCTCTGCACCAAATTGCTTCGAAAGTCTGCGCATCACAATGAAACCCAAGAAGATACTGTCGATGACGGCGATGAAGAAAAACAACCACAGCACGCCTATCCCGA
>JBDSUT010000262.1:0-4325 GCA_039927595.1 Terrimesophilobacter sp. | reverse complement strand
GACCTGGATAATTGCGTCCGAGCGTGCCTCGCTGAGACCCTGAAGAACTGCATTTATCGTCTGGGACGACGACACATTGAATGCAGGATATTCAAAGCCACTCTTTTTAGCCTTGTCGAGCATCTCTGCGTATTGTTCGTGCGTGGCGACAGGCATGACGACTCCTTGACGTGATTGTGATACTAATTCTATCCGCGACCGGCATGATGGTACTCGTGAACAACCTGCGACTTAGTGACGAGCTCGTTTCTGAGATCCTCAATGTCACCGAAAGCGCGGCGATCGCGGCGCATAAGCACGTAGGTTCAGGTGATCGGAAAGCCGTTGACGGCGCCGCTGTCAAAGCTATGAGGCTCGCATTCGATCGCGTCAACATCGACGGCGTTGTCATTGTTGGCGAGGGGGTCAAAGATAATGCCCCCATGCTTTTTGCGGGGGAAAGGCTAGGCACCGGGTTTGGACCGGAATTAGACATCGCCGTGGACCCGATAGATGGAACGCGCCTGGCGGCAGAGAACTTGCCAGACTCCGTCGCTGTTCTTTCTGTAGCAAAATCTGGCGCGTTCTTTGACCCGGGCCCAGTGTTTTATATGGAGAAGCTCATTTGTGGTGGGAACGCTGCAAGGCTTTCGTTGGAATTGCCCCTCGCAGACAATCTGGCGCGACTAGCGGCCGCCCTGAACCGGCCCCTTGACTCACTTCGAGTTGCAGTTCAGGCCCGTCCGCGTAATCAGAAGTATCGAGACGCGGTGTCGGCGGCGGGCGCAGTAGTGGTGGAATTTCAAGACGGTGATGTTGCACCCGCCATCCGGGCTGCTCACCCGGAGGGCGATATTGACCTACTCATTGGAATTGGGGGAGCTCCGGAAGGAATTTTGACTTCGACAGCAGTGCGCAGCCTCGGTGGTTTTATGCAGGCCAGGCTTGCCCCGCAGAATAAAGACGAGATTGCTGCAGCTGCTGCTGGAAATTATTCGACGGATCGGATACTGAGCCTTGATGACCTTGTTGCGGGTGATGGATATTTATTTCTCACGGCAGTAACCGATGGGTTTGCTCTTCGCGGAGTAGTTGCTGATAACGCGGGCTGGACTACCGATTCGTTTATAGTGGATCCGCACAACGGTGTCGTCAGAGCAACGCGTCGACACAACACAGTTGACCGTGACCGCGTCTTGCCGGCCGAGTGAAAGAGGCCCCCAGTGGCGGTAACTAAAGAAAAGATCGACCGTCGACTCGGTCGCGCCGCATATCAAGCGGTGCTTTCTTCACAGTCTTGGATTCATCGCAAGGTTGAAAGTCTCCACATGCTCGATGGTGAAATCGGAAGACGGCGAGTGTCTGTTGATTGCACGCCTCCAGCCGACCCGGGCCTTGTGATGCGTAGACATGTCACGACCGATTCTGATGATTCTCGAGACCAGTTCCTCATACCGATCGCGATTCTATCAAAAGTTCAAATTCGTAATCTTGACCTCGAAGATGCAGCCGGGGTGCGTTTATCGATGGCGGAACGGTCAACTTTTGAGCTGGTCGAGGTGAGCGCAATGGTCGCTTCGATTGAAGACGAGGGGCACACTGTTTGCGACGAGCTTCTTGTTGCACTTAACCAAGTCGCGCGAAACAAGCCGGCACTGGCAAAGGAGCAGGCAGCGACTCTTCTAGCAGGTAACGTCAAATTTGAGGGTTTTGATGCGACTGCAATGTCAGAACCGCTGCGCCGGTTCATTATGGATATGGCGGGCGGCTTTCTTCTTATCGTCGTCCTCGACAGCTCTCATCTTGGCAGACGAAGCCTTCTCAAGTACTCCTCGCACTGGGCGCAGCCGGATGCTCAGCGCAGTGTCGGCCCCTCACTGCGAAGGAGCTTGTCGCTTTTTCTTCGCAGGTGTGGATGGTGGCCTTTCGTCTACTCCATCGATATCACGGGGGCAGCATTCGCCTCGAGTTACCACATCGAAATACATATTCCGCAAGGCCTTGCCTACGACCGAATGGAGATCCCACGCGAAGATCTCTCATCAAAGAGAGTCGACATAGATCAGGGCAGTATCGCGCATGGTGGTGCCCATTTCACTGCGTCACCGGCGGAAGACGCACAACTCATTCTTCGCACTCCTAGTACACAGCGACTGGGGAGTACTTTTTTGCTTGGACTAATTACAGTCGTGGTGCTTTTCATACTTTCTCTGCCCTCAGTTGTCGGCGTCCTTATAGAAAACAGCGCGAGCAATCAAAACATTGTCGGGCTCCTCCTCCTCTTACCCGCTGGCATCATCGCGTTCGGAAATCGAGCGTCAGAGAACTCGATTGCTAGCTTTGTTCACGCGGGTTTGCGAGGGTTCAGCACATTCTTTGCACTTTGCTATATCGTGCTGGCGTTTACATTTTCAGTGTTCGCCGACCGTGCCCAGTTTGGAACTCTGCGTCTGGTTGTGTTTGTGACTGGGTGCTTTGCTCTTGGCGCGTTTCTCCTTCTTGCCTTCGGGTATTTACGGACGCGGGCGCGCGAAAATTTTTACGTCGAACATCCTGACCCTGAAGTTGTAGTTGACTTCGATCACATTAAGCCTCAGGCAGGGCGATTTGGGCGCTGGTTGCGGGTTGAAGATCCTGTAGTGAGAGTGACAACAATCGAAGCGGGTCTCTCAGTATTCGCGCTTCCAGACAAGGTGCTAGACCGTCGAAAAGAAATTCACGTCAGCTAAATAGAGTTATCGGCACTTCTTTCAGCGCTGCTTCTCGTACAAGCTCTCATCAGTCAATAGGCTGGGTGCTGTGATTAACACTGATACCGGCACCCTGTTCCTGCAACCCGACCGCAACTTGGCCATGGAGCTGGTGCGCGCGACCGAAGCAGCCGCCATCCGTGCGTGGCCATTTATCGGTCGAGGCGACAAGCTTGCGGCCGATGGAGCCGCAGTCGATGCGATGCGCAAGTTTCTCGGCACCGTGAACTTTGACGGAGTCGTCGTGATCGGTGAGGGCGAGAAAGATCACGCCCCCATGCTGTTCAACGGTGAGCACGTGGGCAATGGGCGCGGGCCAGCCTGCGACATTGCTGTCGACCCCATTGATGGCACTTCGCTCACCGCGGCGGGCCGCCAGAACGCGATCTCGGTGATTGCGGTCTCTGACCGTGGCAGCATGCTGGATGCATCCTCCGTGTTCTACATGGACAAAATCGTTTCTGGCCCTGCTGGTGCAGGGGTGCTCGATCTCGAGCGACCGATTGGCGAAAATATCCGGGCGCTCGCAAAAGCCCTCGGAAAGCCCGTCAGTGAAATGACGGTCGCCGTGCTCGACCGCCCCCGACACATTCAGCTCATCGAAGACATTCGGGCCAGCGGTGCCGGAACGCGCCTCATGCTCGACGGTGACGTCGCTGGCGGAATCAACGCGGCCAGGTACGAGACGCGCATTGACTTGTGCGTTGGTATCGGCGGCAGCCCAGAGGGCATCACCACGGCCTGCGCGATCAAAGCTCTCGGTGGCTTCATGCAGGCCAAGCTTGCGCCCGGAACGGATGACGAGCGCCACAAGGGCAAGGATGCTGGCCTCGACTTTGACAAGATTTTGAGTGCGGATGACATGGTCAAGGGCGACAACACGTTCTTCGTTGCCACGGGTGTGACGGATGGTGGACTCGTCGACGGCGTGCGCCGCAAGGGCCCGATCATCCGCACCGAGAGCATAGTTTTGCGCTCGCATTCTGGCACGATTCGTCGGGTCATCGCAGAGCACGTCGCGGCCAAGTGGCTCGACGACATGCCCGCTTCGTAATCTCCCGCGGAGAACACGTTTGACCTTGCGGTGATATCAGCGGTGCACAGCGCACCACTCGATGGTCATCCGGCTAACGAACCGTCGTGCCTATTCTTCGTGCGGTTCAGCTTCGGTGGTGAGTTCGAACGCCGTGAGCCTGCGCGGGGCCTCCTCGATGCCGGGGATGGTGCCGAGCACCTTGGATTCGTCGAGCGCACTGAGCCGTCGCGCACTCGGCAGCACGTTGCGCTCGAGAGATCCGACGAAAGTGTTGTAATCCTTCACACTGCGCTCAAGGGACCGACCGAGTTTCTCCACGTGTTCAGAGAGCTTCGAAAGCCTTCCATAAAGCTCCTTGCTGAGATCAAAAAGTAGTTTCGCGTCTTCGGTGAGCACGTTTTGCTGCCACGAGAAAGCAACTGTTTTGAGCACTGACCACAAGGTGACCGGCGACGCGAGGGCAACCCGCTTGCCGAACGCGTAATCCATGATCGATGTGTCGGCTTCCAGCGCACTCGACACGAGAGACTCGCTTGGGATGAAGGCAATGATGAGTTCCG
>JBDSUT010000261.1:0-3917 GCA_039927595.1 Terrimesophilobacter sp. | reverse complement strand
TCACTCAAGTGCTCAATGGCAACCGCCAGTGAATCTTCGTCGAGGCGGATCTTCGCGTAGGCGAGGTCGTCGTCATTGATGAGCACGAGGGCAGGCTTGGCCATTCCGACGAACTCCGGCACCACGGTGCGCGTGCCGCCGACATCCAACTCGTGGCGGTGCGTGCGCACGAGCTTGCCACCCTCGAGGTTGTAGAAACCGATCGCGAGGCGGTGCGGGCGGATGGTGGGGTACTCGGCCACGGCGCTCTGCAACACCGCGAAGCTCGTGAAGTTGCCGTCGGCATCCGTCTCAAACGACGGGCGAAGCGTGTTCACTCCCGCGGTCTCGAGCCACAGCTTTGCCCACTCGGTGAGCTCGCGGCCACTCGTGGCCTCAAGCTCCACGAACAGATCCTTGAGCTCGGTGTTGCCCCACGCGTGCTTCTTAAAGTACTGGGCAACGCCAGCGAAGAACTTGTCTTCACCGACCCACGCGACGAGCTGCTTCAACACAGAGCCACCCTTCGCGTAGGTGATGCCGTCGAAGTTGACCTGCACGTCTTCAAGGTCGTTGATGGTCGCAAAGACCGGGTGGGTGGAGGGCAGCTGATCCTGGCGGTACGCCCAGCTCTTCTCCATCGCCTGGAATGTGGTCCATGCGCCAGTCCACTCGGTGGCGTTGGCAGTGGAGATCGTGGACGCCCACTCGGCGAACGACTCGTTCAGCCACAGGTCGTTCCACCACTTCATGGTGACGAGGTCGCCGAACCACATGTGGGCGAGCTCGTGCAGAATCGTGACGACGCGGCGCTCCTTCATGGCATCCGTCACCTTCGAGCGGAACACGTACGCCTCGGTGAAGGTGACCGCCCCCGCGTTTTCCATCGCGCCAGCGTTGAACTCGGGCACGAACATTTGGTCGTACTTCTCGAACGGGTAGGCGTAGTCGAACTTCTCTTCGTAGTACGCGAAGCCCTTGCGCGTGATGTCGAAAATGTAGTCGGCATCGAGGTATTGGCTGAGCGACTTGCGCGAGTAAAGCCCGAGCGGAATGGTGCGCCCGTCGCTGCTCGTGAGTTCGCTCGTGATCTTGGCGTACGGGCCAGCAACGATCGCGGTGATGTAGGAGGAGATGCGCGGGGTGGGCTTGAACGCCCAGGTCGCGCTGTCGCCCTCGACGGTGTGGGTTTCTACGGGCTGGTTGCTGATGACTTCCCATGCGGCGGGAGCCTTGACGGTGAACTTAAAGGTGGCCTTCAGGTCTGGCTGCTCGAACACCGCGAAAACGCGGCGGGAGTCCGGTACCTCGAACTGTGAGTAGAGGTACACCTCGCCATCGACCGGGTCGACGAAGCGGTGTAGGCCCTCGCCGGTGTTGGTGTATTCGGCATCCGAGACCACCGTGAGCACGTTGTCGTCGGAGAGGTTGTCGAGCTGGATGCGCACGCGGTCTGCCGCAGACGTGTCAACGGAGGTGCCGTTCAGGTCGATCGAGTGCACCGTGCGGGTGAATGCGTCAATGAACGTGGATGCTCCGGCCTTTGCCGAAAACCGCACGACCGTGGTGCTACGGAACACCTCTGCCCCGGTGGTGAGGTCGAGGGTGACGTCGTAGCTGTCAACGCTGACGAGCGCCTTGCGCTCGTGGGCTTCGAGTCTGGTGAGGTTGTCGCCGGGCACGGGGGCTCCTTTGTGCGGAAATGAAATGTGGAAATGGTTGTCGGATGGGCCGTCTCGTAAGCCCAGCACCGACTTCCCAGCCTAGTATTCACGGCAGTCAGTGCACAGCACACGAAACCAATCCCACGTATCGTGAAGGCATGCCTGAAACCTCATCGACTGCCCCTGTGACCACTGTCGACTTCTGGTTCGACCCTTCCTGCCCGTGGGCGTGGATGACGAGCCGCTGGGTCGAAGAGGTTGCTCCGCAGCGAAACCTCGACGTCACCTGGCACATCATGAGCCTCGCCGTTTTGAACGAAAATGCAGAAATTTCCGAAAGCTACCGCGAGTTCGTTCTGCGCGCGCTGCGCTACACGCGCCTCGTTGCGGCCGTTCGCGAACTCGAAGGCGCGGATGCTGTCGGACCGCTCTACGCAGCGCTCGGCACGCTCATTCACCCGGGTGGCTCCACGAACCCAGACGAGGTGATTCCGGCAGCGCTCGCTGAGGTTGGTCTTCCCGCCGACTACTCGCGTTACGCAGACAGTGACGAGTACGACAAGCAGATGCGTGCGAGCCACTTCGATGGCATCGACAGAGTGGGGCAGGATGTCGGCACCCCGATCATCGCCGTCAACGGCACCGCCTTCTTCGGCCCCGTCATCTCGCCGATCCCGCGCGGAGAGCAAGCACTCACCCTGTGGGATGGCGTCGTGGCGGCGGCAAGCTTCGACGGGTTCTTTGAGCTGAAGCGTTCCCGCACACGCGAGCCGCAGTTCGACTGAGCTGACTCACGGTAAACCGGCGGCGCCCACTTCTAGAATGGGTTCATGCGCATCCATATCGCCACGGACCATGCCGGACTCGACTTCAGTCGGCACTTGCAGGCGCACCTGCGCGCGGTGGGCCACGATGTGATCGACCATGGACCGTCAGAATATGACGCACTCGACGACTACCCATCGTTTTGCATCAACGCGGCAATCGGCGTTGTGGCCGACCAGCAGGCGGGCACGGAGTCGCTCGGTGTTGTGTTTGGTGGCTCAGGAAACGGTGAACAGATGGCCGCCAACAAGGTGCGCGGTGCTCGCGCGGCGCTTGTGTGGAGTGTCGCCACGGCGGAGCTCGCTCGCGAGCACAACGACGCAAACCTTATCTCGATCGGCGCACGGCAGCACACTGTTGAGGAGGCGATCCTCTTCATCGACACCTTTATTTCCACGCCGTTTTCGGGGGAGGAGCGTCACTCGCGGCGCATCGCCCAGCTGCGTGAATTCGAAGACACCAGCGCGATCGCGGGCAAGCAGGTCGACTGAGGTTTTGCGAAACCATGCCTGAAGGTCACTCCGTTCATCGGATCGCGCGGCAGTTCGCCCTGCACTTTGTGGGCCACCGAGTCACGGTGAGTTCTCCGCAAGGCCGATTCGCTGGCGGTGCGCAACAACTTGATGGTCTGACGATGACCGACTCCGTGGCCGTCGGCAAGCAGATGTTTCTCGAGTTCGCCGCTCACGAGGATGCCCCTCGGCTCTGGCTGCGCGTGCATCTGGGCATCTACGGTGCGTGGGATTTCGCGGGTGACATTACCGCGGATGCCGCTACGGCATCCGCAAAGGGGCGCATGGGGCAGACCGGAATGCACGGCAGCCCGCTCCCCGAAACGTATGGCGAGGGCGGCGCTGGCACCCGCGGTGAGAGTGAAGCCTCCCTGCGCTCCATCGGGGCACCGAGACTCGCCCGTTTGCGCATGGCGGAAAAAGAATCCGAGGGCGCGTTGGCAGACTTCCCAGCGGAGCCGGTGGGCCAGGTGCGGGTGCGCCTCCTCACCGACACCGCTGTCGCCGACCTGCGTGGCCCCACGGCGTGCGAGGTTCTGCAGCCAGCGGAGGTGGCCGCGGTGATCGCGAGACTCGGCCCAGACCCTCTCGTTGACGAGAGTGACGTGGCCAAAGCGAGATTCGTCGACGTGGTGATGCGCAAGCCGACACCCATTGGGCTCCTGCTCATGGATCAGTCTGTTGTTGCAGGAATCGGCAATGTCTACCGCGCTGAACTGCTCTTTCGCGCGGGGCTGAACCCGCACACTTCTGGCAGGAACCTGTCAGTCGATGGTGTGCGTGCACTGTGGGAAGACTGGACTCACCTGCTGCGTATCGGCGTGCAGACGGGGCTCATGCTCACCATGGATGACCTCCCGGATGACGAGTATGCGAAGGCAGTGGCGAGTCGCGATGATCGACACTGGGTCTACCATCGCGCGGGGCTGCCATGCAG
>JBDSUT010000260.1:0-4886 GCA_039927595.1 Terrimesophilobacter sp. | reverse complement strand
CATCGACTCGTTGTCTGCATCGAAGATGGAGTGCGGGTCGGCGGCATCGGCACTCGCGTGCGGCAAGACCTTCGTGATGCCGGTATTGACACCGCGGTTACGGAACTGGGTTTGCCCGACGAGTTTTTGCCCCATGGGTCTCGCTCTGAACTTCTCGAGCTCGCGGGCCTTACGGCGAAAAAAATTGCGCTCGACGTCGTCGATCAAGTATTGGGAAACCGCATCCCCATCGCCAGGCCACTTCCTGACGAGGGAACCTCTAAACCTGATTTGCGACTAGTTGACACCTCGGATGGGCGGAGTGTGGAAGGTCGACCCGAACGCTCGCTGTGAGGCGCCTACACGGTCCAGGTAGGGTGTTGCTCCACCCATTTGGAATGGCCAGCCCGCACCGAAAATGAGGCACAGGTCGATATCTTCCGCGGCCGCAACGACTCCTTCGTCCAACATCCGGTGAATCTCATCAGCAAGCCCGTCTTCGACCCGCTTCATCAGTTCTTCGCCGGTCATCGGGCTGGTGCCGCCGGAGACAATCGCTAAAGCCTTCTTGTCGAAGCCAGTGATTTTACCCTTTCCGTCGCGTTCGAAGATCTTGCCGTGCTCCGCAAGTTTGTGAAGATTCTTGCTTTCAAAGAAGCGGTCAGGGAATGCGGCGTGGTGGGTGTCGAGCACGTGCGCACCCACCGTGAGCCCAACGAGCTCGAGGAGTTCAAACGGTGTCATCGGTAGGCCGAAGGGCTTGATGGCATCGTTCACGACGGCCATGGGTGTTCCCGTGTCGACGGCGTGCATCGCTTCGCCAAGTAGCTTGGCGAGGATGCGGTTCACGACAAATCCGGGTGTATCGGTTGTGATGACGGCGTTCTTGTAGAGCTTTGCTGCTACGACCATTGCGGTGCTGAGCGTCTCATCATCTGTCTTAGGGGTCTTGACGACCTCGACGAGCGGCATGACTGCTACTGGGTTGAAGAAGTGGAAGCCGACGAGGCGCTCCGGGTTCTTGAGCTTCGAGCCGATCTGCTCGACGCTCAGCGACGACGTGTTGGTGGCCAGAACAGCGGTGTCAGAAACGTACTTTTCGATTTCAGCGAACACATCCTGTTTGATTCCTAGTTCTTCGAAGACCGCTTCGATGACCCAATCGCAGTCAGCAAAGTCTGACTTGTCGATTGTGCCGGTGACCAGTGCGTTCAGGCGGTTTGATTCATCCTTCGTGATGCGTCCCTTTTCGAGTAGTTTGCCGATCTCGGTGCGGATGTAGTCGAGGCCCTTGTCAACGCGAGATTGATCCACGTCGGTGATGACGACAGGTACCTTCAGTCGGTGAACAAACAGCAACGCGAACTGGCTTGCCATGAGGCCCGCACCAATGACACCCACATTGGTGACCGGCTTGGCTAACTTTTTGTCCGGCGCACCGGCAGGCTTCTTGGCGCGCTTTTGTACGAGGTTGAATGCGTAGATGCTGGCGCGGAACTGGTCGCCGGTAATGAGTTCCGCGAGCGCAGCGTCTTCGGCGGCGAAACCGGTGGCACGGTCAGTGTTCTTCGCCGCCCTCAACAGCTCCAGCGCTGCGTAAGGCGACTTTGCGACGGTTCCGATTCGACTCTCCAGCATCTTCTTGGCAATGCCAATTGCGATGTCCCACTTCACCGCGCGCTCGATCTTGCCAGGCTCATTCTTGCGCTTGACCTTCGTGGCGCCCGAAATCACGCCGTCCGCCCACGTGATCGAGTCTTCGAGGAAGTTGGCGGGACCAAACATTGCATCCGCTATTCCGAGCTCGAGAACATCCTTGCCCTTGAGGGTTCTGTTGTTCTTGAGCGGGTTCTCAATGATGACCTTAAGGGCGTTCTCGATTCCGATCAGGTTGGGGAGCAGCCATGCACCACCCCACCCTGGAATGATGCCGAGGAACACTTCTGGCAGCGCGAGTGCCGGAATGGAACTGTCCACGGTGCGGTAGTTCGCATTGAGTGCGATCTCAACACCGCCTCCGAGTGCAAGTCCGTTAATGAAGACGAACGAAGGCACTCCCATTTCGTTGAGGGCGCCGAGAGCCGCATGGCCCTGCTGGGCGATTCGCTTGGCCACCGCTTCGCTTGGGATTTCGCTCGCCTTGGTGAGGTCAGCACCGGCAGCGAGGATGTACTGCTTACCGGTGACGGCGACACCGTGGATCTCGCCTTTCTTGGCGCGCTCCTTCAACCCAGCGAGGGTCTCGGCGTACTCCATCATGGTTCGAGTGCCGAGGGTGTTTGGCCGAGTGTGATCACGACCATTGTCGAGTGTCACGAGTGCGAGCGTTCGCCCGCCAGAGAGAGCTACGTCGCTCACGAGTGAGTGCGTGATGACCTCATCGGGGTCCATGGCGAGCAGATCATCAAAGCCGTGCGTTGTGGCGTCCTTGACCATGGTTACTTCCTGCTTCCCGTGAAGTGTGGGTTTTCCCAGATGACAGAACCACCTTGGCCAAGACCCACGCACATGGCGGTGAGGCCATAGCGCACGTATGGACGTTCCTCGAACTGACGGGCGAGCTGAATCATCAATCGCACACCAGTGGATGCCAGCGGGTGCCCAACAGCGATCGCACCGCCCCACATGTTGACGCGCGGATCGTCATCCGCGATGTTGAAGTGGTCGAGCAACGAGAGCACTTGAACGGCGAAAGCCTCATTGAGTTCGAAGAGCCCGATGTCATCGATCGTGAGACCGGCCTTGCGCAGCGCCTTCTCCGTTGAAGGGATTGGGCCAATTCCCATGATCTCCGGTTCCACGCCGGCGAAAGCGAAACTCACGAGGCGCATCTTGGGGTTAAGGCCGAGTTCTCTTGCGGTCGCTGCACTAGACATGATGCAGACCGTCGCTCCGTCGTTGAGACCGGAAGCGTTGCCAGCGGTGACGCGACCATGCGGGCGGAACGGGGTCTTCAGACCCGCAAGTCCCTCCATCGTCGTCTCTGGGCGTGGAGCCTCGTCCCGCTCCGCAAGGACCCAGCCGGATTCCGTCTTGATCGCGACAGGAATGAGGTCCGGCTGAATTTTTCCCTCGGCGTAGGCTTTCGCAAGTTTCTGTTGGCTGCCCAAGGCGAAGCGATCTGAACGCTCTTTCGTGAGCTGAGGGAATCGATCGTGCAGTCGCTCTGCAGTGTTGCCCATGTTGAGGGCTTCAGGGTCTACGAGCTTCTCGGCAACGAATCGCGGGTTCGGGTCGGCGCCGGAGCCCATCGGGTGATGCCCCATGTGCTCAACACCACCGGCTATAGCGAGGTCGTACATTCCGATTCCGATGGCCCCGGCGAGCGTGGTCACAGACGTCATGGCGCCAGCGCACATGCGGTCGATGGCATAGCCGGGAACAGAGATCGGAAGTCCCGCCAGAAGGGCAGTCGTGCGACCCAGGGTCAAGCCTTGGTCACCCTGTTGAGTAGTTGCCGCAATGGCGACATCGTCGAAACTATTCAGCGGGATAGAGGGGTTACGCTTCAACAGCCCGATCATGGCTTTAACGACGAGGTCGTCTGCTCTGGTCTGCCAGTACATTCCCTTTTCGCCGGCGCGCCCAAAAGGGGTGCGCACTCCATCGATGAAGACAACATCAGATATTTCGGCCATGACGACTCCCTGCTAGATGACCTTTCCATCGTAGGCCGGGGCGAAATTCGCTGCCGATTCTTTGATTCTTCCTACGACGAGGAGTTCTCTGTTTCCGCATCGGTTTGGCTCGCTTCAACAAAAGCATCCGTGATTGCTTGTGTGGTTACGTCACATTGCCAGGGGCGCGCACCGCTCTGGAGGAGCACTGCTGCAACGTCTTCCACCGTGAGCGGGGCCGGCGGCTACCAGGCAAGTTGCCTCAACAATTCGGGGGTGAGGAGGTTTTCGACCGGAATCGAGAGTTCTTCCGAAATTTTGGCGAGGGCGCCGCGAGCGGTTTTTAGTCGACGATCTGCCTCCGGCTTGCGATCAGCCCAAGCGCGTGGGGGCGGAAGCGTGTCATTTTGCACCCGCGCCGGCGGGAGTTCATCCGTGGACATTCCCGCCTCAATCGCGGCCCACCATCGTGGAAGTTCACTTCGGCTTGTTCGCCCACGGAACTCTCGCAAATCAGCCAAGCTTTTTTTGGTCTCGGGCAAGATTTTAGCGGCAGCCGTGATCGATGCGTCAGGCAAGAGCCGTCCCGGGGCGGTGTCGATCTCCCTGGCGTAGTTATCGCGGGCTAGCCACAATTCTCGGGCCACAGCCCATGCGCGGGGCTGCCGAAGTGAATGCAGCCCCGACAGTTTGCGCCATGCTTCAGGGTTCACCGGCTTGGGCTGTTTTGCGAGAGTCGCTGCAAACTCCTGCCGCGCGATCTCCGTCTTGCCATCTCGTTCGAGTAGTGCGGCAATTTCGTCCCTTACATCCACGAGAAGCTCCACATCAAGCGCGGCATAGACGAGCCACGATTGTGGGAGCGGCCTTGTCGACCAGTCTGCCGCGGAGTGTTCTTTTGCGAGATGAATGCCGAGAAGCTCTTCCACGACCGACCCAAGACCAACTTTTGAGAGACCGGCAAGGCGTGCACCGAGCTCAGTGTCAAAAATAACCTCTGGCTCGAGTCCGACTTCGCGAAGGCACGCAAGATCTTGGCTGGCGGCGTGCAACACCCACTCCACGGAACCTACGGCATCCTGGAGCGCATCAAAGTGTCCGATCGCGGGAGGGTCAAACAGAAAGCTTCCTGATCCTCGTCGAAAAACCTGAATCAGGTACGCTCGCTGAGAATAGCGATAGCCGGATGCCCGCTCAGCATCGATCGCAAGAGGACCCTCCCCTTCTGCAATGCGGTCCACCGCGTCGAGAAAGCCTCCGACGGAATCGATGACGTCAACAGGGTCGTGA
>JBDSUT010000259.1:0-4899 GCA_039927595.1 Terrimesophilobacter sp. | reverse complement strand
CGGGGCCGCGGCATCATCATCCCGCAGTACACGGTGCCAAAGGGGATCAATCTCCTCGAGTCCGCGAATATTGTTGGCCGAGGCTGGACGGGAATTTCTGCCCAAATTGTGAGCTTCGCGGTGCGCGGAAAAATTCGAATCCTCGATTACCCGGTTACCAAGAGTGGCGCAAAGTACACCCTTCAGCTACTTGATACCTCCGACGTCGACGATCAAGAACTCGCCCTTCTTACCGCGCTCTTTGGCCATGGCATCCGTGACGACATTCTTGGCCTCCTCGAGGGACTCAACTTTTTTGGCGAAGCAACACTGCCCCTGGTTCGCGCAGATGCCGAACCATTGATGCTCGGTGCCGTGCGCGAGGTGGGAGTTGTCGATGACAGTGCAGCGAAGGCGGTGGCAAAAGTACAGTCATCAACTCGCACGCGCATTCTTGCCCGCGGGCTCAAAAAGAAGCGATCCTCCCTGGCCGGATTCCTTCTCGCGATCACGATGTTTGTGCTGTTTTTCGTCTCCGTCGGGCTGACGATTGTGGGTTCGTTCTATGGCGAGTTCAGCGGATGGACATTCCTGGCAGCCTTCTCAAGCATGTTCGCCGCATTCGTGTGCTTGGGCTTTGCGTGGCGCCCCCCGGCAGTGACAGAGAGCGGAGCAGAATGGCGAGACTACCTCCTCGGAATGCGTGACTATTTGCGGCTCGCAGAAGCCGAGCGATTCAGGATGTTGCAAAGCCCGGAGGGAGCTCTTCGCATGAGGGTCGAGGGAATCGACCCAAGATATCCGGCCCAAAAAGTAAAACTGTATGAAAAACTTTTACCTTTTGCGGTGATGTGGGGCGTTGAAAAGGAGTGGGCACGCGAGCTCACTATTTACTACGAGGGAACTGCGCCAGACTGGTTCGTTTCGACCAGTGCCTTTGACGTTAACTCTTTCTCGAGCGCCATGACAAACCTTTCCACAACCACGCTCGTGCAGTCGAGCACGTCGACCTCATCCGGTCGATCATCATGGTCGGGGAGCAGCGGGGGTAGCTTCAGCAGTGGATCACACGGCGGGGGTTTCTCTGGTGGCGGTAGGGGTGGCGGAGGCGGCGGGGGCCGCTAAAGGTCGCGGTACGCTGGAACCACAGCAATTTTCGGAGGTTTCATGTCGCGCACGCTCGATCTTGCCGTCATCGCGGGGGACGGTATTGGCCCTGAGGTGATCGCTCCAGCGCTCGCCGTGTTGCGAAAGGTTGTGCCTGCAGACACTCACGTGACGTCGACGGAGTATCCGTTCAGTGCTCGCCACTTTCTGGAGACTGGCACCATTTTGGGCGAGGACGACCTCGTGGCCTTGCGCAAACACGACGTCATTCTTCTCGGGGCCGTCGGGGGTGACCCTCGGGATGCGAGACTCTCCGGCGGTATTATCGAGCGCGGATTGTTGCTCAAGCTTCGCTTCGCGTTTGACCACTACGTGAACCTGCGGCCGACCGTCATTCTTCCGGGTGTGCAGAGCCCACTTCGCGAGCCAGGCCACGTGGATTTCGTCGTGGTTCGTGAGGGCACCGAAGGCTTGTACTCGGGCACAGGTGGCAGTGTTCGCACAGGAACCGAGCACGAGGTTGCCAGCGAAGTGAGCGTGAATACGGCGTTCGGGGTTGAGCGCGTCGTGCGGTTTGCGTTTGACCAGGCAGAGAAGCGTCGCAAAAAGCTCACCCTCGTGCACAAGACCAATGTGTTGAGCTACGCGGGCTCGCTGTGGCAGCGCGTCGTCGACACTGTCTCGGCCGAACATCCGGATGTCGAGGTGGGATATCAGCACGTCGACGCGGTGATGATTCACCTGGTCGTGGATCCGAGTAGATTTGATGTCATCGTCACCGATAATCTCTTTGGCGACATCATCACGGACCTCGCCGGCGCCATCAGCGGCGGCATCGGTTTGGCGGCTTCGGGAAACATCAATCCAGAGGGCGCCTTCCCGAGTATGTTTGAACCGGTTCATGGCTCCGCACCTGACATCGCAGGTAAGGGAATAGCAGACCCCACAGCGGCAATTCTCTCGGTAGCACTCTTGCTTGAGCAGCAGGGCTACCCCGAGGCGGCGACGCGAGTGAATGCTGCCGTTGCCGCAGATCTCGCAGTACGAGGCAGCCAGTCGCGATCCACCAGCCAGATCAGTGCCGCGATCATGGAACAACTCGCTTGAACCCACGACCCCCTTATCGGCACATTACGAGGAAAACACCATGACCACCACCCCAGATTCCGCAGCAACAGCGTCA
Source organism: Terrimesophilobacter sp. (assembly GCA_039927595.1). Classification (GTDB taxonomy): domain Bacteria; phylum Actinomycetota; class Actinomycetes; order Actinomycetales; family Microbacteriaceae; genus Terrimesophilobacter. The sequence goes on along the minus strand of JBDSUT010000259.1, from coordinate 2,630 downwards.
GGCTCGAGCACCGACCTGCACTGGGAGGTGACCCGAAACCTCATGGCGAAGAGCCAACCGCAGCGTGAAGAGGTTCTCGCGAACCCCGGCTTTGGGGTGCACTTCACAGACCACATGGTCGACATCTGCTGGTCTGAGGGTGGCGGGTGGCACCGACCGCGGGTGCAACCGTACGGACCAATTACCCTCGACCCGGCGGCATCCGTGCTCCATTACGGGCAAGAGATCTTTGAGGGGCTGAAGGCTTACCGTCACGAAGACGGCTCAATTTGGTCATTCCGTCCCGAGGCCAACGCCGCGCGCATGCAGCGTTCAGCGAAGCGACTCGCTCTGCCCGAGCTGCCGGCCGAGTATTTCATCGACTCTCTGCGCCAACTAATCGCCGTGGACGGCGACTGGGTGCCCTCCGCCCCGGAGACCAGCCTCTACTTGCGACCCTTCATGTTTGCCAAGGAAGCTTTCCTTGGAGTGCGTGCTGCGCATAAGGTGGCGTACTACGTGATCGGCAGCCCCGCAGGGGCGTACTTCCACGGAGGGGTCGCTCCCGTCTCAATCTGGTTGTCCACCGACTACGCCCGTGCGGGCAAGGGTGGCACGGGCGCGGCCAAGACTGGAGGCAACTACGCTTCTTCTCTCGTGGCGCAGGCCGAGGCATCCGCCCAGGGATGCGCGCAGGTGATGTTCCTGGACTCCTCTGAAGGCAAGTATCTGGAGGAACTCGGCGGCATGAACATTGTGCTCGTCTACAAAGACGGCACGCTCGTCACCCCGAAGTCGGAGAGCATCCTCGAAGGCATCACGCGCGACTCGATTCTGCAGCTCGCCCGGGACCGCGGTCACCGAGTGGAGAACCGGCGTGTCACGATTGACGAGTGGCGTGAGGGCGCGGCGTCCGGTGACATCGTCGAAGTGTTTGCGTGCGGCACCGCGGCCGTGGTCACCCCGATCGCGCAGCTCAAAGCCGCGGACTTCACGATTGGCTCAGCGGATGCCAAAGCCGGCGAGCTCACAATGTCGCTGCGCAAAGAGCTCACCGACATTCAGTACGGCCGCAGCGAAGACCGCCACGGCTGGATGATGCAGCTTGATGGTGAGACCAGCACCACCGAGGGCCAGGAGTGACCCGGTGAAGATCGCACGCTTTAGCACCGGTAACGACGATCCCCGTTTTGGGATTGTGGATGACGACGAGATTGTCGTCATCGCCGGAGATCCCATGTTTAGCGGTTTCGACACGACGGGGGAGCGCATCGCGCTCGCCGATGCAAAGCTGCTAGCGCCCGTCATCCCGCGCTCCAAAGTGGTGTGCGTTGGTATGAACTACGCCGCCCACAAAGCCGAGTTGAACGCTGACACCCCCAACAACCCGCTCATCTTTTTGAAACCGAACACGGCAGTGATCGGTCCAGGCGACACCATCCAGATTCCGCCTGTTGACGGACGCATCGTGCACGAGGGTGAACTCGCGATTGTGATGGGCAAGATTGCCAAACTGGTGAAGGCTGCCGACTGGGCTGACTACGTTTTCGGGTACACGATCGCGAACGACATTTCTGCGCGTGACGTGATGTTCGCCGATGGGCAGTGGGCTAGGGCGAAGGGCTATGACACGTTTTGCCCGCTTGGTCCGTGGATTGAGACCGAGCTGGACCCCTCGAGCCTTGAAATTCAGACGTTCGTTGATGGCGAGCCGCGCAGGCACGGAAACACCTCCGAGATGCTCTACAAGATTCCCGAGATTATCGAGTTCGCTTCGAGCGTGTGGACCCTGCTCCCTGGCGACGTGATTTGCACGGGAACTCCCGCCGGCCTTGGCGGTTTTACTGACGGTCAAACCGTGGACATCACGATTGAGGGAATCGGCACGCTGAGTAACCCCGCGCGCAACCGTTAGTCGTGCGGCCGCATTGATGGCGAATCACAGCACTGAATCGCGTGCGATGTTCGAGACGACCCCGCGGCGGTGGCTCACCTAGAATTGCAGGGATGACTGCCATATTTTCTACCGCAACCGGCCGCGACGTTCGAGTTCGTTTTTGCCCTTCACCGACGGGCACTCCCCACGTTGGGCTCATTCGTACGGCCCTGTTCAACTGGGCCTACGCTCGCCACACTGGCGGCAAACTGATTTTTCGCATCGAAGACACGGATGCCGCCCGCGACAGTGAAGAGAGCTACGAGCAACTGCTCGACGGGCTCTCCTGGCTGAACATTACCTGGGATGAGGGTGAGGGTGTCGGAGGGCCGCACGGCCCGTACCGCCAGTCCCAGCGCGACGACATCTACCAGGGCGTCATTGAGCAGCTGCGGGCATCCGGGCACCTGTATGAGAGCTTTGCGACCGGTGACGAGATCGAGGCACGCAACGTCGCGAACGGTCGAGACCCCAAGCAGGGCTACGACAACTTCGAGCGCAACCTCACCGAGGAGCAGCGCGCCGCCTATCGTGCAGAGGGCCGCGAGCCTGCTCTGCGTTTGCGCGTGCCAGACACCGACCTGAGCTTCACCGAACTCGTGCGAGGTGACATCACCTTCCCGGCTGGCAGCTTCACCGACTTCGTGGTGGTGCGCCCGAACGGTAAACCGCTCTACACCTTTGTGAATCCGGTCGATGATGCTCTCATGGGAGT
>JBDSUT010000258.1:0-9208 GCA_039927595.1 Terrimesophilobacter sp. | reverse complement strand
TTTGTGGAGCGTTGTGAGCATCATTCCGCGACTCTCACGACCTCGACTCGCGCACCGCGTTGCGCCCTACCTCGTGGATGTCTCCCAGGGTGCACGATCCTTCGTTCAGAGGCGGGAGTCCAGCCCGCTTCCCGTATTCGGGTCGATGCTTGGCCCCTTGCTCGCCCCGGTGCGCTCAACTCTCCTCCGAATGTTTGGTGGAAGCGCGATCATCGAGCGCCGGCTTCGTCAGGCGGGGATGTCGTGGACCGTAGACGAGTTGCGGTCGCGCCAACTTGCCTGGGCACTTGCCGGGCTGGGCGCCGGCGCCATGCTTTCGATCACGCTCGCGCAGGTGAGGCCATTGCCACTCGTCGCGCACGTGATGATTGTTGTGGTGCTCGGAGTTGGCGCTTTTCTCACCCGCGGTTATCTACTTCAGCGAGCCGCGAGTGCCCGCTTGGCGCGCATCGCCTCCGAGTTGCCCGTGGTGTTGGAGTTCCTCACCCTCAGCCTTTCTGCTGGCGAGGGCATACTCGACTCTTTCCGCAGAGTATCGTCGACCAGTCGCGGGGAGCTAGCCTCCGAGCTTGGTGGGGTGGTCGCCGAAGTGCACAGCGGTTCGGCGCTCGCGGAGAGCTTGCAGCGGCTCGCAGACGGCATCCGGATGCCGGAGCTCACCCGCTGCACGGATCAGATCATCGGTGCCCTTGAGCGGGGCACCCCACTCGCGGAGGTGCTTCGCGCGCAGGCGCAGGATACGCGCGAGCAGTCCAAGCGCACCCTGCTTGAACTCGCGGGCAAGAAGGAGGTCGCGATGATGATGCCCCTCGTGTTCCTGATCCTGCCGGTGACGATCCTCTTCGCGATCTTCCCGGGAATCTTTGTGCTGCAGATTGGTTTTTAGCTGCCCGTGCTTCGCGTGACACGCGCCGTCGAAACGCTGTGCTGCTCGCAAGCCCGGCCCTCAGCGCGGCGTAGCCCCTGTGCTCGGCTGGCCGAAGTCGTGAGGGTCAAACTCGGCCGTTCGCCGTCGGTACTCGCCCACAGTGCCCGGCCAGTTCGTGGGGATTCGGCCGTTCGGTAGGCGGTACCAGCTGTGGCACTGCGACCAGACGCCGCTCGACAGCAGGCGCTGCATCCGCAGGTCAAACTCGGTCGCCACTTGCTCGTTGACCTCGAGAGCTACCGGTGCGGCTAGCGAGTTCCGATAATCGAGCGCCTGCCGAATGTACCTGGCCTGCGCCTCTAGCATCGCGACGATGGAACCCGCCCCGAGGTTCGTGTTTGGCCCGTACATGAGAAACAGGTTCGGAAAGTGCGGCACGGTGATGCCGAGGTAGGCGTGAGCGCACTCCGACCACCCCTCCCGAAGGTCTCGACCGTCGAGCCCCTTGATCTGCAATGGCGCGAGAAAGTCCGTGGCGGTGAAGCCGGTGCCATAGATGATGACATCAACCGCGTGCTCCACTCCGTCGTCGGTGACCAGCCCACCTCGGGTTATCGAGCTGATTCCAGACGTGATCACCTCAACGTTGGGCTGAGTGAGCGCAGGGAGGTAGTTACTCGAGAGCAGGATGCGTTTGCATCCGAGCGGATAGAGCGGCCACACCTTCTCAAACAGGCCTGGCACCTTTCTGGTCTGAAACCTCATGTGACCGCGGCACACGAGGGCCACGGCTCCGGCGAGTGGGCGGGCGCGTAAGAGTGCGACACCCAAGCTCTCCATCACGGCATACCAGGTGAATCGCGACATGCGCTGGGTGAAGGGGAGCTTCGCAAATATCCAGCGCCGCGCAGCGCCGAAGCGACCGTCGGGCCGGGGGAGCAGGTGTGGTGGTGTGCGTTGGAACACCAGCAAGGTGTCGACCTTCGGCTGAATCTCTGGCACAAACTGTATTGCGCTCGCGCCAGAACCGATGACGGCAACTCGTTTACTGGAGAGCGTCACGGTGTGATCCCACTCGGCGGAGTGAAAACTTGCCCCAGCGAAACTGCTTCGGCCAGGGATGTTGGGCAGTGCGGGCCGCGAAAGTTGACCGACGGCGGGAACGAGCACGTCGACTTCTGTGGTCGCACCGTCAGCGGTTGTGACGGTCCAGCATCCGCGCGAAGGATTAAAGCGCGCCGCCGTCACGGCCGCGTCGAAGCGGATGCTGGAGCGAAGGTCGAACTCGTCAGCCACCTCATTCATGTAGTTCAGAATTGTGGGCTGGCGGGAGAACCGTCGCGGCCAAGTGGCGCGTGGTGCGCTGGCGAGCGAGTAGTAGTGGGAGGGCACATCGCATGCAGCACCTGGGTAGGTGTTTTCGCGCCACACTCCGCCCACCTCGGTGGCCTTCTCGAAGATCACCAGGTTTCGGTATCCGGCGCGGCGAAGCTCGATGGCGACGGCCATGCCGCCGAATCCGGTGCCGATAATGCCGACCCGCGTGGTGATGGCTGGGCGTGTTGCCGATGATGCGGCCGGGCGTGCGAGTGCGCCTGAGCTCACGACATGACCCGATCGGCCCTCGTGAGGTGCTTCACCCAGTCGGATGCTCGCGCGGGCAACACCGTGAACAGTAAGCCCTGCATTCCGACCTCGCGCGGTACGTATACCTCGGCGCTGCCTTTGCGCAGCGCGCGCACGACGGCTTTGCCAACCTCGGCGGGCTCGATGGTGCGCACCGAGAATGCGGAGCGAAACTCGGTCGTCATGCGGGTGCGAATTACGCCGGGCATGACGGCGGTGATGTGCACATCGCTGCCCCGAAGTTCACCGCGAACGGCCCGGCTGAGCCCGAGCACCCCGTATTTGGTGGCCGAGTAGACCGCACCATTGGCGGTAGCGATCATCGACGAGCTGGATGCCATGTTTACGATGTGGCCCGTCCCGCGCGGCACAAAGCGCTGCAGTGCGAGTTGCGTTCCGGTGATGACGGCGGCGAGATTTACCTCAAGCTGCAGGCGGATGTCGTCGGGCTGAGCGCTCACGAGCGGCCCCATGCGCAGAAGGCCGGCGTTGTTGACGAGCACGTCGAGTGGCCCGAACTCTGCTTCTGTTGCCGCAAGGAACGCGGCGAAGTCGCGAGTGTCGCGCACGTCCAACGTTCGAGCGCAAACATGTGAACCGAGCTCCGCGGCGGCCTCTTGCACGGCAGCATCTTCGAGATCACCGATCATGACCTTCATGCCCGCAGCGGCGCAGGCGCGGGCAATCTCCAAACCAATGCCGCGGGCGCCACCAGTGATTGCGACGACTTTCCCCTGCAGCTGGACTCGCGTTCGTCCCATCGGTTTCCCTACTTCTTTGTTCGGCCTGCCTCGACAGTACCGCCCCGTGTCGCTTTACTCTTGCGTATACCTAACAGTTCTAGATACATAGAGCTAGTAGGTATAGGCTTCGCGGAGGAGAAATCATGGACATAGACAAAGATCTCGTCGCCGCAATGGCAACACCACTCGTCTTGACGATCCTCGCCGAGGGTGAAAGTTACGGCTACGCCATCCTCAAACGGGTGAAGGAACTCTCCTGCGGCGACATCGAATGGACGGATGGCATGCTCTACCCGCTTCTGCACCGCCTCGAACGTTTGGGTTACCTTCGAGCCGAGTGGGGGAGTTCCCCGCAGGGGAGGCGCCGCCGCAACTACGTCATCACGGAGGCCGGCCAGGCACAGTTGGCTGTGCAGCGGCGCCAATGGGCCACCGCCAACCGCACGCTGAGCAGCCTGTGGCAGCTCGCCATACCAGCAACAGGAGTGTGAACATGGAATCACTTGACGGGCGCATCAACGAATGGCGAGCAGCAGTTTCCCGCGGCCCAGCAGTCAGCGAAGGGGATGCCGACGAGCTAGAAGGGCACCTGCGCGAGCAGGTTACCGATCTGGAAGCCGCGGGACTGAGCAGCGAAGAAGCGTTCCTCATCGCGATGCGACGCCTCGGTCAGGTTGATCAGCTCACCGCCGAGTACGCGCGCGAGCACAGTGACCGTTTGTGGAAGCAGTTTGCAGTGCCCACCCCAGCCTCTGGTCGACACACCAGCATCCTCGCGATGATCGGCTTCGCCGTTCTCACCGCAGTTCTGGTGCAGGGTGCCCGCCTCCTCGCACAGTCCGGCGATTCCACTTCCGAGTGGTTCATTCGCAACGTCAGTTTCGTGGTGTTCCCGGTTCTTGCCGCCTACTTTGTTTTCGTGCGGCGGATGCACTGGCGGCGTGTCATCGCCCCCGCAGTTGCGCTTGCCGTGTTGATCGCCGCCGTCAACCTTTACCCGTTCACGCACCTGCAGAGCACCTACGTTCTTGCACTGGCAGCATTGCCCTTTGCGCTCTGGTTCATCGTGGGAGCCACCTATCTGGGTGGCCGGGTTGGGTCATCCCAAAGCCGCATGAACTTCGTGAGGTTCAGCGGTGAGTGGCTGATCTATTACACGCTCATCGCGATTGGCGGATCAGTATTGGTGGGCCTCACCAGCCTGATCCTGACCCCGTTTGGCTGGCACGCCACGGACGTTCTCATGACGTGGGTTGTGCCTTCGGGAGCCGCGGGTGCTGTGATCGTCGCGGCCTGGCTCGTCGAAGCGAAGAAGAGCATCGTCGAAAATCTTGCCCCGGTGCTCACCGCAATCTTCACGCCCCTTTTCGCGATCATGCTCGTCGCCGCGGTAGTCGCCTACCTGATCTCAGGTGTCTGGCGCAACTTCGACCGAGAGCTGCTGGGTGGCTTCGACGTGTTGCTTCTCGTGGTGCTCGCGCTGATTCTGTACGGAATCTCCGCGCGCAATCCAACGAAGGGGCCGGGAGTTACGGATGCCATCCGGCTCAGCGCGGTCGGTGCCGCCATTGTCCTTGATGTGCTCGTTCTCATGTCAATGTTCGCGCGCATTGGCGAGTACGGGTTCACGGCAAACCGACTAGCTGTGCTCGGGCTCAACATCATTGTGTTGGTGAACCTCGTTGTCACCGCGTGGCTTCTCATCCGGATTCTCGCTCGTCGAGCGCCCGCGATTCAGTTGGAGCGCTGGCAGACCGGGTACCTCCCGGTCTTCGCCATCTGGGCCGCCGCGATCGTGCTCGTGCTTCCGCCGATCTTCGGGTTTGCGTAACTTCTCGTGACCCGGCATCGCATCCTGTGGATAACTGCCGACACGTGTTTGCGGGGTCAAAGATACTTGCCGCATGAAGCGCTTTCGACTAAAGACGTGTAGGAGCGATGAGCGCGGAGACGTGCCGGGCTGGGTACTCATCACCCTAATGACAGCAGGATTGGTTGTTATCATCTGGGCCGTTGCAGGACCAGCGCTCAGCGATGTATTTCAACAGGCGATCGACCGCGTCACCGGTTTCTGACCGTGCGCACGCGGGGGTCGCACTCGTTTTCCGGCCGACTCAGAAGCGAGGAGTCGGGCTCCGCCGCGGCAGAGTTCGTCATGGTGGGCGCGCTGCTGACCGTTCTGACACTCGCAGTAATCCAGCTTGGTTTCGCGTTGCTCATTCGCAACACCGTGATGGATGCCGCGAGCGAGGGGGCACGGTTCGCCTCCCTCGCAGATAACAATCTCGCCGATGGGGTCGCCCGCACCAAAGAATTAATCACGGTGGCGCTTGGACCGAGTTATGGGCAGAACGTCTCGGCAGAATATGGCAGCTATTTGGGGCATCCGGCAGCGATTGTCTCCGTCAACGCGCCCCTGCCTCTCCTTGGTCTCATCGGGATTGAGCACGGACTGGAGGTGGAGGGTCATGCCGCGGTGGAGACGCTGGGTCACTAATCGAGTGGCCGGTGCAGGACACACCGCGCACGCCAGTAGTGCCGGAGAGCGAGGTTCGGCGTCGCTCGAATTCATCACCATCGGGCTCATTCTGCTCATTCCGCTTGTGTACCTGGTGCTGACCATGTCGGTACTCCAGGGGGCGGCGTTTGCCACAGAGGGTGCGGCACGGCAGGCCGTGCGCGTGTTCGTCCAGGCTAAAAACGAGGGCGAGGCGGCGGCGAGAGCGGAGCGTGCCATCCGCTTCGCACTTGCTGACGCCGATCTAGACGGGATTGCCCCCACGGTGCGCGTGACGTGCTCGCCAGACCCCGATGAGTGCCTTACGAGGCTCGGTACCGTCACGATCACCGTATCCCTCACGGTGCCTCTGCCACTCGTGCCACCGTTCCTGAGCGTCGATGTTCCTCTCGGGTTGCCCATGGAGGCCACTGCGACCGAGCAGGTGTCGCGATTCTGGGGTGCAGGATGAGCGTGTACTGCGGCAAGAGAGCGGGAGATCTCGGTAGTGAGGAGCGCGGTTCCATGCTGCCCTTGACGATCTTTTATGGCTTTCTCAGCACCGTGCTCATCCTGCTGGTTGTCGCTGCAACGTCTCTCTACTTGGAGCGCAAGAGACTTTTCACAGTCGCCGATGGTGCGGCCCTTGTCGCTGCCGAAGCCTTCGAGCTCGACGACGTGATCTTGACCGCTGACGGGCCACGCGCCACGCTCAACTCAGAGGATGTCGCTGCCGCTGCGGCCGGATATCTTGAGACGGCCCCGACCGCCCGGTTCGAATCACTGACCCTCGAACGCGCTGAAACAGTCGATGGACGCAGCGCCACCGTGCAACTCTCCGCCTACTGGCGGCCTCCGCTGCTCACGGCGCTGATCCCTGAGGGACTACGCATTGACGTCACTGCCGTCGCGCGCAGCGTTTTCTCGCGCTAAAACCTCACTGGGGTGAATCATGCCCCACGAATAGCACGGCCAACCCGACGCCGATCATGAGGAAGCCTCCCGTGGCACTGAGTGTCGCGATGCGCCTCGGTGATTGTGCAAACCAGTCCCGAGCAGCGCCAGCGGCGAGAGCCCAGATGCTGTCGGAGACGAGTGCGATCACAACAAAAACCATTCCCAACATGAAGAGCTGCATCGGGATGTTACCGATCTGGTGATCGACAAAAAGGGGAAGCACCGCGGCCATGAAGACGATCGACTTCGCGTTGGTGACCCCCACCGCGAAGCCTTCCCACACGGTGCGCCAGCCGCTGCGGCGGAGGGCGGGAGCAAGGATGGCATCCGCTTTTTGTTGTCGATGACGGATCGCCTGGATTCCGAGAAAGATCACGTAAGCGGCCCCCACGAACTTCACGATCGTGAACGCGACGACTGACTGCTCGAGCAGAGCACCGAGCCCAAACGCGATGGCGATGGCGATAACGAAGGCACCCGCCACATTGCCGATCACGCTGAGCAGCCCGCCCATCCTTCCGAGTGCAAGCGAACGGCCAATGGTGAACAGCACGCTTGGCCCCGGAATCGCGATGAGAGGGATGCACGCAAGACCGAATGCGAGCAGGGTGGCGGCGGAAATCATAAGAGATGCTAGCGCGTGTGGGGAGCGTACCTGGGCAGGTAGCGCCACAAAATACCTGCACCCACTAGCCCGAGGAGACCCATCGCTCCACTGGCAAACGACAGTGATACCAGCGCAGTGGCAGCAGAAAGGGCGAGTGGGGCTGCAGCGCCTCCGACATCCGCGGTGAATCGGAATGCCCCGAGAAATGGTGCCGGATCGTGGGGGTCAGCGAGGTCGGCGCCCAGCGTCATGAGCAGTCCGGTTCCGAAACCGTTGGCAACTGCGAGCACCATAGCAATGGTGATAAACCACGTCACGGCATCGGTACTGTCGTGGGTGAGGGCGAGCACGAGATGCCCAACTCCGAGACCGATCATCGACGGCAGGGCTGTCCACATTCGGCCCCAGCGATCCATGATTTGGCCTGTCGTGTAGAACAGTGCGAAGTCGAGGCCCCCAGCGATCCCGATGATGAGCGCGGTGTTGGCATCCGAGACCCCGATGCTTACCGCCCAGAGGGGAATGATCACTTGGCGACTGGCCCTGAGCGCGCTGACAAGCGCTGCACCGGTACCGAGTCTCAGCAGTACGCTTTGGTTCTCGGAGATCGCCTGCCACATTCCGAGGGATTCCTTCGCGACAAAGGCTTCACCCTCCGACATCCCCGAAGCTGTTCGACGTGCGCGAAAGGTGGAATCGGGATCTTTGAGAAAAATCAGCAACGCCGCCGCAACAGCGCAGCCGGCCACGTGAACCCAAAAAGCCGCCTGCGTGGTGCCAGTGAAGTGGATGACCGCGGCGGCCAGAAACGGACCGATGAAAAGCCCGAGCCGAAAACTTCCTCCAAGCGTCGAGAGTGCGCGCGCCCGGTAAGCGAAGGGAACGAACGTGGTCATAAATGCTTGACGGGCGAGCGAAAAAACCGCCGTTGCTACACCAATGACAAGTACTGCGAGCCCGAGTGCCCACAGGTTGGTGGAAAAGATGGCGATGGCAAGCCCGCCCACTGAAACCAACGCCGCGCAGATCATGGCGGCGCGTTCTCCGACGCGGCTAATCACCCAGCCGCTGGGAATGTCGCCAATCACGTGACCAATGGTGAGCATTGCGGTAATCAAGCCGGCGATCGCGAGCGGTGCGCCCAGGTTGTGCGCAACGATCGGGATAATCGGGATGATGGCACCCTCGCCGAGAGAAAACGCCAACGTCGGCAAAATCGCGGGAAGCGCGATCGATCGAAATTGGAAAGGCGGAGTGGAATCAGTCGACATCGAGACTGATGCTACCTCCACAGTGACCTCAGCCCGACATCGGGTACGCACACCATGAGTAATCTTCTTCGCGCGCTGATCCTTCTCCGGGGATTGTTAAGGGCCGTTGGACGACCAACCTGAGGTGCTGCCGTTTGCGAAGGTCAAGAGACCGGACTTTGTTTGACCGCCATGGGAGACGGTCAGCGTGAAGAACCACAGTGGCCTCGTGCAGTCAACGTGAAAATTCCACGAGCCGCTCGCATCGTAGCCAGGCCAGTTCTCATTGAAAATTGGAGTGCCACCGCCCGAACGGAGATTGATGTTGGCAGAGTTTGCATCTGCGCCGGTCGTAGTCCAGGTGAGTTTGATCCACGAGTCCGTTGTACATGCACACGTAACAGTGGCATTCATGTTCGTGATAGTGAGGGGAACAATAGGCGCAGGTGGGTCCGGGAGAGTCGGTGGCGCGGGCGGTGCTGGTGGTGCTGGCGCCGGTGCGGGAGGTGCCGGGGGTGCTGGCGCTGCTTGCGGCTCTTGAGGGGCATTATCTCCCTCGGGCTCCGCGGTTGGCCCCCAAGACGCCGTCACCTCGACGATGGCGGACTCTGTCGGAGTGGCAGACGGCGGGCTCGCGGCTTGAGAGTTTGCTTCTAGTGC
>JBDSUT010000257.1:0-6222 GCA_039927595.1 Terrimesophilobacter sp. | reverse complement strand
GCCGCCAACGACGACGTCGTTCGGCGGCTGAGCGTGACTTTGACGGGGTGCCAGGCTCCAAAACCGTCGCGGCCGGCAACCGGTATGGTGCGGTGGGTTGGTGCGAGTTCCACGCGGTGATGGCTCGGCGCAAAAAGTCGTGTTCGAGCGCGAGAATCGTCTCCACCCCAACGGCCTCCTTGAGCTGGAAGACCAGACCGGCTCGAATCGATTCGATAATCGCGGGCGTTCCCGCCTCTTCGCGGTGCTCGGGGTTGGCGAGGTAGCGGTGTGAGGTTTCGTTCACGTACGCGACCGTGCCGCCGCCGACAACGTACGGGATGGTGTTGCGCATGAGCGCCTTGTCGACGATGAGCAGGCCGGGGGTGCCTGGCCCACCAATGAACTTGTGCGGGGAAATGAAGATCGCGTCTTTGCGTTCGATTGGGTCTCCACCAACCCGGTTCATTTCGACGTCAATGTAGGGGGCAGCCGCGGCAAAATCCCAGAACGCGAGCGCGCCGTGCTCGTGCAGCAAGCGCGTGATCGTGTGGGTGTCGCTCAGGATGCCCGTGACGTTGCTCGCCGCGCTGAATGAGCCGATTTTGAGAGGGCGGTCCGCGTACCTCAGCAGCTCATCCGCGAGCTGGCCCTGGTCGATATGGCCGTCGGCGTCCTCGCGAATCGTGACGACATCTGCAATCGATTCGCGCCACGGCAGCTCGTTGGAGTGGTGCTCGTACGGGCCGATGAAAACCACCGGCCGGTCGGTCTTGGGAATGAGAGCGTCGAAACCATACTTCTCGTCGAGACCGTGCGGAATGCGCAGTTCAAGAATGCCGATCAGTTTGTCGATTGCGCCGGTGGTACCACTTCCGGTGAAGATCACCATCGTGTTCTCGTCGCCGTTCACGGCACGACGGATGGTGTCGCGGGCATCCTCGCGCAGCCGCGTCGTCTGCAGCCCAGTGCCACTGCTCTCTGTGTGCGTGTTCGCGTACCGGGGCAGCACCTCGTCGCGCAAAAACTCTTCAATGAAGCTGAGCGAGCGACCACTGGCCGTGTAGTCGGCGTAGGTGACCGGTTTCTGCCCGTAGGGGCCATCCATGAGGCGGTCGTCTCCGATCACACACTCGCGAATGCGCGCAACTATGGGCGGCTCAACGAGGTTGGCCGCACGCGCAGGAACCACGCAATTTTTGACGGGAGCCATGCTGCGAGAATATCGGATGCCGCAGCAGGACTCCACTGGCACTCGTATTATGACGGAGTGACAACTCCCGCCCCCACACCAACCCCCTTGCCGGCGCCCAGCGAATCCGCGACCGTGCTGCTGCTGCGCGACGACCCGTTCGAGGTGCTCATGGTGAGCAGGGCAGCGCGCGGTGCTTTCGCCTCCGCGCTCGTGTTTCCCGGTGGCGCGATCGACCCCGCGGATGCCGACGAATCGTGGCGCAAGGCCGTGACCGATTTCGACGAGGTGGCTCAGGCGGAGCGGGCGCTGCGCATTGGCGCCATCCGCGAAGTGTGGGAAGAGACCGGCATTCTTCTTTCTCCGGATGCCGACCTGCTAGACGCCGCTCCCCCGCGCCTCGGGCTCGGGTTTCGCGAGACACTGGATGCCACCGGCGCGCACCTCGAACTGAACGCACTCACACACTTCGGGCACTGGATCACCCCCCTCGAAGAACCGCGTCGGTTCGATACCCACTTCTACCTCGCCGTGGTGGACCGCGACACGATCGCGGAGCCAGATGGCCAGGAGACACTCACCGCCGAATGGATGATTCCCGCACACGCCGCCGAGCTCGCGCAGAGCGGCGAGCGCCTCATCATCTTTCCCACCATGCTGAACCTTTTGCGGCTCGCGGAGAGTGACAGCTCGGCCGCCGCCATCGAAGCCGCCCAGGCTCGGCCCCGCGTGACAGTCACCCCGATCATGGCACTGCTCGAGGACGGCTACCGTCGCGTGACCATCCCCGCAGAGGCCGGCTATTCCGTGCTCGAGTGGACCGACCGACGCTGAGATCTCCTCCCCGGGCCGGGTCGCAGCACCGCTGTTCGCCTGCGGCGATATTCCAAAGTTGGTGGGCAAAAGTGGCAGCTAAATTGATTCCACGGGTGTAAATTTACACTCTGTGCAAAATCCCTTCGATTGCCGCACACCCGAGTTTTCGCCTATCGCGACCGGGCTACTCACCACAAACAACAGTCTTCGAGGACGCATGTCACGCTCTGCAACAACTAAACCATCGGGAGAGTCCACTCCCGAAACCGAGATCAGCCCGGTCGCCGCGGTCATGACTCACCGCCAAATCCTCCTCGTGATCGTCGGGCTCATGGCGGGCATGTTTCTCTCCGCCCTCGACCAAACCGTCGTGGGCACCGCCATCCGCACGATCGGTGATGACCTTGACGGCCTGAGCCTGCAGGCGTGGGTCACCACCGCGTACCTCATCGTGTCGACAATCAGCACGCCCATCTACGGCAAGCTCTCCGACATCTTCGGGCGCCGCCCGCTGTTCCTTTTTGCGATCGGCGTGTTCATCATCGGCTCAATCCTGTCGTCGTTCTCGACCTCCATGATTGACCTTGCAATATGGCGCGCAGTACAGGGCCTTGGCGCTGGTGGCCTCATGTCGATGCCGCTGGCCATCATGGGAGACATGCTTGCGCCGCGTGAGCGCGCCAAATACCAGGGCTACTTCCTGGCAGTGTTTGGTGTCTCCAGTGTGATCGGCCCGCTCATCGGTGGCCTCTTCGCTGGCACAGACCAGATTCTGTGGATTGCCGGATGGCGCTGGGTCTTCCTCATCAACGTTCCGATCGGCCTCGCCGCCCTCGCCATGGTGCTCAAGTTCTTGCACCTGCCGAAGCCAGATCAGCGCTCGGTGCGCATTGACTGGTGGGGTGCGGCGGCGGTCATCGTCGCCCTCGTTCCTCTGCTGCTCGTGGCAGAAGAGGGCCAGAACTGGGGTTGGGGAAGCGCGATTGCGATTGCCTGTTACGGCCTCACCATCATCGGTATCGCCTCGTTCATCTTCATCGAGTTCCGCATGGGAGACGATGCGCTCATCCCGATGAAGTTGTTCAAATCCCAGACATTCTCGATGGCGACCATCATCGGTGTGCTCGTCGGTTTCGGCATGTTCGGCGCGATGATGACGATCCCACTCTTCTTGCAGATCGTGCTCGGCTCCACTCCGACCGAGAGCGGCTTCCAAATGTTGCCCATGATTTTGGGGCTCATGATCGCCTCCATCGGTAGCGGCCAACTCATCGCACGCAACGGCAAGTACCGCATGTTCCCGATTCTCGGCACCGGGCTCATGTCTGCCGGATTCCTGTACCTTTCGTTCCTTCGCTACGACTCCCCTTACCTGTTCGTGGCTGGCGGCATGCTGCTCATCGGTCTCGGGCTCGGCCAGCTCATGCAGACGCTCACGATCGCGAGCCAAAACTCGGTGGGCTTGCGCGACATGGGTGTGGCAACCAGTGCCTCCACCTTCTTCCGGCAGATCGGTGGAACCCTGGGCACCGCCGTCATGCTCTCGCTGTTGTTCACGTTGATGCCGCTAAACATCCAGACGTCGCTCACCGACGCACCAACACTGTCGAGTGCGCTCGATGCGGCGATGACCCCCAGCGTGGCGAATGCCCCCAAGAACCAGAAGATCATGGCCTTGATCTACTCGAACATCGTGATTCCGCTCGAGGCGCAGTCGCAGAAGGTCGCTCACGATGGCGGCGTGCAGGCGCTCATCACTCAGGGTGTGCCTGCGGCCGAGGCAGAGGCGAAGGTTCCGCTCACTCCACTCGACTTCTCCCAGGCGGATGTTCGCGCAAAGGTCGTCTCGGCCGCCGTTCCCGAGATTGCCAAAGCTTTGAAGTCGGCAAAGGGTGACGGCGACAGCGTCGGCAGCGGCGCCATCAACGACACATCCTTCCTGGTGGGAGCGGACCCTAGGTTGACGAAACCGTTCCTGACCGGATTCACCGTGTCAACAATCACCATCTACTGGCTCGCGCTGAGCGTTGTGCTTCTCGCCTTCGTGCTCGCGCTCTTCTTCAAAACTCCAGTGCTGCGGTCGAAGTCTGCCCTGCAGGAAGCTGCGGAAGAGAAACATGCCGCCAGTGAGGCCGCCAAGGATGAGCTGAAAATCGAAGCGCAGCGCGCCGCCGACGAGGCCGGGGCTCTGGTCTGACCCTGACCCGAGAGGCAAACGGTGAGCTGGCGGGGTCGAGCGCGGAGACCACCACCGCATTGACACGTCATAAAAACATGTAAAAAATTTGACCTATTCTTTACATGTTTTCATGATGTGCGTCTAAAGTTTGCATATGAGCTGGACCCCCGAATCCCCGTACAACGACCTGCCGCCCTTGCCACCACAGTTCGAGGTGGAGATCAAGTCCGTGCTCAAAGCGACAATCGAAGCCCGAGCGGCTCTTGCCGCACTGGATCAGGCCGCGCGCCGCATCCCCAATCCCACCGTTTTGATCAACGCACTTCCACTCCTGGAGGCTCAAGCAAGCTCAGAAATCGAGAACATCGTCACAACCACCGACGACTTGTTTCGATACGCGAACGACGAGTCGGCTGCACCCACCACAGAAACGAAAGAAACTCTCCGGTATCGCACTGCTTTGTTTCACGGCTTCAGAAGCCTTAGCTCTAGGCCACTCTCTGTCACCACTGCCATCGAAGTCTGTTCAACAATTCATTCGCGAGACATGGGGATTCGGGCACTCCCAGGAACGTATATCGGCAACCCGTTAACTCAGCAGGCGATCTATACACCTCCCGTGGGAGAGCAGGTCATTAGAGACAAGCTCGCGAACTGGGAGACCTTTCTCCACACATCCAAGAGCCTCGACCCTCTCGTGGTGCTTGCACTCTCGCACTACCAGTTCGAAGCTATTCACCCGTTTTCCGACGGAAACGGTCGCACCGGGCGAATACTGAATGTGCTCCTGCTGGTTGAAGCAGGTATTCTCAACCAGCCAATTCTCTATTTGTCGCGATACTTCATTGAGAATAGGGCTGACTACTATCGGCTCCTACTCGAGGTCACGAGTCGGGGTGCATGGATCGAATGGGTTCTCTTCATTCTTGAAGGCCTTCGGCAAACCGCCTTTGCGACGGTGAGCAAGATTGATGCGATCTCAGAACTTCAAGATGACCTCCAGCACCGAATCCGCGAAGTAACCCCAGGCGGTGCGAACGCAGACCTACTTGCGGTGCTCTTCGAGCAGCCCTATTGCCGAATATCGGATGTGATGAGGAAGTGCAGTGTATCTAGGCCCACAGCAACTTCGTGGCTCAATGCGCTCGCACAAGCGGATGTCCTCGTTGATATCAAAGTTGGACGGGAGAGGCTTTTCGTCAACTCGCGATTCTTCGAACTTCTGATGAGGAAAGAACGACCAACCTCAATAACTGGTGGCCCAACACTGTTCTGACATCCACCGTGAAAGCGGCAGCGAGAGACACGACTCTTGAGGTCACATGCTCGCGGCCAGATCCAACGCCATCAGCTCGACCTCGTCGCTGTCCCACTTCTGTTCGATGCCCGGTAGTGCAAGCACCTGCCCCATGATGCGGTCCTGACGCAGGCCCTCGTTCCAGGCATCCAGGTACGGAATGTTGCTGAACTTCACCTGGCTGTAGAGGGGCATCCACTGGTCGGGGTGCCTGGCCTGGAGGTGGCCCTCGATCTTCTTGCGCAGCAAGAACTTGGGGTCGGCAACGAGGTCGCGCATTTCGATGAAGTTGCGCAGAGACAGGTCGGCGATGGCATCCGCATTGGGCTTGCGGGCGGCGGCGTAACGCACCAGCACCTCGTGCCAGTTGTTGTCGCCAAGCTCGTCGAGCAAGTCATTCAACACCTTGCAATCCTCGTAGCCCGCGTTCATCCCCTCGCCGTAGAACGGCACAACAGCGTGCGCCGCGTCGCCAATGAGAGCAGCCTTGCCGTTGACCTGCCACTGATCACAGCGGATGACGGTGAGCGTGCTTTGCGGGTTGTGCATGTACTGTTCCACCAGGTCTGGTACGAGAGGCAGCGCGTCGGCAAAGTGCTCGGTGAAAAAGGCCGCCACCTCTGACTCGGTCTGAACTGTGTCGAAACCGGGAGAATTCTTCGTGTGCGTGTTCGGCATAAAGAGGGTGCCGGTGAAGCCGCCATTTTGATTGGCGAGCCCCATCATCATGAAGAACCTGCGCGGCCAAATTTGCAGGCA
>JBDSUT010000256.1:0-9540 GCA_039927595.1 Terrimesophilobacter sp. | reverse complement strand
TGCGTTTAGCCGAGCGCCATACTGCGGTGACTGGTTGTCGCAACCAGTGCCGCGGGGCCGATCGCCTTCAACGGCTGGCTCGTGATCTTTGCGAGGTGCCGAACATCTGCTGCATCGTGTCGCTGTGCAGCGTGCACAATGATGGCCGCACATGCCTCCGCGTCGGCGAGAGCGTTGTGGTGAGCGAAGTCTTCGAAGCCGGCGGCCATCGCCGCGACGGGCAGCCGGTATTAGTCGAGGTTGTAGGTGCGACGCGCAACGACCAAGCTGCAGAGGTACGTGAAATCTGGGCAGTCAACGAAACTTGCGGCGCACGCGTCCGTGATGACCCCCATATCGAATCCAGCGTTGTGAGCGACGAGAGTGTCTCCCGCGGCAAAGGCGACCAGGTCAGGGAGTTGCTCGCTCCAGAACGGAGCCTCTTCGACATCCGGCGCCATGATGCCGTGGATGCGCGTGTTCCATTCGTTGAACGCGTCGTATCCGATGGGCGGATGAATGAGCCAACCCGCTTTGTCGACGACTTTGCCGTCGCGCACTTTGACCATGCCGACCGAGCACGCGGAGGCGCTGTTGGAGTTGGCTGTTTCGAAATCGATTGCGGTGAAGTCGAGGCCCATAACCGAATCGTGCCACTCACCCCTGACGTTTCGCTGCGCAACGCCGCGGTTTGTTCAATGCTGGCGAAAATGTTCGCAGCCGGTTGCGGATACGCTTAACCCCCGTGGCCCTTACTATCGCAATCGTCGGACTCCCGAACGTCGGCAAGTCGACCCTGTTCAATGCACTCACGCACAACCAGGTTCTCGCGGCGAACTACCCATTCGCGACGATCGAACCGAACATCGGGGTCGTGAACCTGCCGGATGCTCGGCTTCAGGTGCTCGCCGGCATCTTCGGCAGCGAGCGCATCCTGTCAGCGCCGGTCTCGTTCGTGGACATCGCGGGCATCGTGAAGGGCGCGAGCGTGGGGGAGGGGCTCGGCAACAAGTTCCTCGCCAACATTCGTGAGGCCGACGCGATCGCCGTCGTCTCCCGTGGCTTCGCCGACCCGGATGTCGTGCACGTCGACGGCAAAGTGGATGCCGAGAGCGACCTCGAAACCATCCACACTGAGTTGGTTCTTGCAGACCTGCAGACACTTGAGAAGGTGATCGAGCGCTACGAAAAAGAAGTAAAAATGAAGCGCACCGAGCCGATCGTGCTCGAGACGGCGAAGGCTGCGGCGGAGTGGCTGAACACCGGCAAGCCACTCAGTGCCAACGTCAAACTCGACCTTGAGCCGATCCGTGAGCTCGGGCTGCTCACCTCGAAGCCGTTCATTTACGTGTTCAACGTGGATGAGGGAATCCTTGGCGACAAGGCAGCGCTTGCGGGCCTCGCCGAGTTGGTTGCCCCCGCGAAGGCAGTGTTCCTCGACGCAAAACTCGAGAGCGAACTCATCGATCTCGACGCGGAGGATGCCGCAGAGCTGCTCGCCTCCACCGGCCAGGAAGAGAGTGGTCTCGACCAACTCGCCCGCATCGGTTTTGATACGCTCGGGCTGCAGACCTACCTCACCGCTGGCCCGAAAGAGACACGGGCGTGGACGATCCACAAAGGCTGGAAGGCTCCGCAAGCTGCTGGCGTCATCCACACCGACTTCGAAAAGGGCTTCATCAAAGCTGAAGTGATCTCCTTTGACGACCTCGTGGCGACCGGCTCAGTGCACGAGGCTCGCGCGAAGGGTAAGGCCCGCATGGAGGGCAAGGACTACGTCATGCAGGATGGCGACGTGGTGGAGTTCCGTTTCAACAACTAGCGAAACTCGAACAGCGGCTTTTGTGAACGGTGATCGCGTGCTCTCGTGACGTTATGTGACCACGGCGCACGTGATCAAGCCGCTCACACCCGCGCCGCTACCAGCACGGTTGGCGCTGGCGCAGAAACATAAGGGGGTCTCGAGTGGGTGCTACTGCTCGTACTTGCACGGCAACCAACCTCAAATAGATGACCAAGCAGGTATCCACAATGTGAGCCATCATTACGAAGAAGGCATGCCGTTAAGTGACCGGATCAGAAAGCGCACCAGCGCGGCTTTTTGCCAACACTGCGCGAGTACGAACGTGCGCATTGATGGCAAAACCCACCACTATTGGAAGCAATTCTGGGCGCGCATCACCTAAGGTAGCCTCGAAACAGAGACAAACCTGAGGAGCTATTCATGACCCGTGTTGCCGCCATCGACTGCGGAACGAACTCGATTCGTCTTCTCATTGCCGACCTTGACGGCAAGGGCGGTATGACCGATGTGGTTCGTGTTCGCGAGCTGGTGCGACTTGGGGAGGGCGTTGACCGCACCGGTCGCTTCAGCGCGGGTGCTCTGGAGCGCACTCTCGCGGCGACACAAAAGTACGCAGACCTGATCCGCGAGCACGGTGCTGAGCGCATCCGATTTGTGGCCACCTCAGCGACGCGGGATGCCGTCAACCGGGCCGAGTTCACTGAAGCGGTTCTTGCGAAATTGGGTGTGCCTGCCGAGGTCATCCCCGGTACTGAAGAAGCGGCGCTGTCGTTCCGCGGCGCACTCATGGCGCTCGAGCCGGCGGCCTCCGTCGAGACCCCGGACCGATACCTCGTCGTTGACCTCGGCGGCGGATCCACGGAGTTGGTGCTCGGAGGCACAGCCCCGGAGTCCGCGTATTCGATGGATGTCGGATGCGTTCGCCTCACCGAGCGGCACCTGCACAGTGACCCGCCGCAGGAGTCAGAGCTCGACAACATTCGGCGTGACGTCAACGCGGCACTCGACACCGCGATCGAGGCGGTCGACGTGGCGCAGGCCACCGAAGTGGTCGGCGTGGCCGGAACCATTACGACCATCACCGCTCACGCGCTCGCGCTCACCGCATACGAGCCCGATCTGATCAGCGGTGCTCGCTTACCGTTGGCCGAGATTCTCAAAGCCTGCGAGTCACTCACGCGCATGCCTCGCGCAGAGCGGGCAGCCCTGCTGTACATGCACCCCGGCCGGGTCGACGTGATCGGTACCGGCGCAACCATCTGGGCAACGGTACTGCGGCGGGTTGCAGCGGCGACCGAGGCAGCTGGCCACCCCCTGGAGTTTGTTTCGACGAGTGAGCACGACATCCTCGACGGCGTTGCACTCTCGCTTGCGCCCGCTCACGCGGGCCACTGATCACTCCACGCCTTTTCCGCTGCGCAAAGAGTTCGTTCGTGATGTGAGCAGTGTGGCAAGATTCCGAACATGACTTTTCTTATCCTTGGGGGCACTTGGTGAAGGGTGCGCCGGGCGCAGATTTTGTTCTCGAGACTGAGCGTCTCATCTTGCGACCGTTTCGGCCGGAGGATGCGGTGCGGTATCACTCCTACCGCAGCCTGCCCGAAACGGTGCGCTACCTGTACCGCGAACCGATGACGATGGAGCAGGCGATCGAGCGGATGCCGATTCACGCGAAGCTCGAGTTCGAAAAGGAAGCCGATATCTTCGTCCTTGCGATCCAGCCGAAGCACACGCTGGAGATGGCGGGTGAGATCTTGTTCAAGCTGGAGAGCGTGCGCGCCAAGCAGGGTGAGATTGGGTGGAGCTTGCATCCGGATTCGATCGGGAACGGCTACGTGACGGAGGCGGCCGTTGCCCTTTTAGAGTACGGATTTGCGGCTTTCGATTTCCATCGCGTCTTTGCTCGCATCGATGTTGACAACACGTCATCCGTGCGAGTCGCTGAACGGCTGGGGATGCGCCGGGAAGCACATCTCATCGAGGACGACTTTTTTGGTGGCCGCTGGGGGAGCGAGTACATTTACGCAATGCTCGCCACCGAGTTTGCGCAAAAAACGCTGAAGCGGCGTCGCTGATCTCGCGGGTCTAGGGGTATTGGGTTATTCATTGCCATTCTGAATAACTTGACGCTCTCGACTCCTCCGAAATCATTGCTGTGCACCCACTGGGAAGTCATACTTTCCCCATGAAATCTGCAACCTCCCGATTTGCTGTCGCCTCTGTTGTCGCCCTTTCTCTTGTGCTCGCGGGGTGCGCGCAAACCACGTCTTCAGGCGAGTCCAATGGCAGCTCTGGCGGCACCCCCGCCGGCGAGGCGGGCGCTGATTGCAGTGTTTTCGCGGGGCAAACTGACCCTGAGCTGGCCCTCTTTACGTCCAGTGCCATCACTGCGGGCCCCTCAGAAGGCCAGAAGTACGGTGATGGCACCGAATTCTCGGTCACACTCTCGCAAGAGGCGATGGATGCCGGGCTTTTGCCGCAATTCGAGATCCTGAGTTTCAGCCGCGACAAGGGTTCGGCCTTGGTCTCCAGCCTCGCGTTTGACCCGACAACGGGTGGTGACGGAACCTTCTCCACCAAGACGCTGGCGTTCGGAAAAGATGAGCTCGTCGGCAAAGCTGTCGTGGCCGAAATCTTCGCCATCAGCGACGCCAAGATCGACGGTACGCAGCAATACGGTGACAAGCTACTGCTCGGCAACTACTGCATCACCTACGCGAACGACGGATCGTAGGTCACAAACACACTCGCTCTGAGAGCGGCTGATTACGCTAGCTGAGCGGCATCCAGCGCGAACAGGTCGTCCTTGCCAGCGGTAGCGGCACCCTGGAGTGCTGCAGCCTGCGGCAGAAGCTGCTCCGCATAGAAACGCGCGAGCACGAGCTTCTCGTGTGCGAGCTTCTTGTCGCCTGTCGCCGCTGCCGCGAGTGCGCCCTTCGCGAGCAGCCAGCCTCCGAGTGTGACGCCCCACATGCGCAGGTAGGGGGCTGAGCCGGCCAGAATCGAGTTCGGGTCTCCGAGTCCGTGGCGCAGCATCCATCCGGTGGTCTTCTTGAGCGCGGTGACACTCTCGGCAAGGTTGGACCGGATGCTGGCGAAGTCGCGCCCCGCCTTCGCCAGTGCCTTGTCGATGGAGCCGATCTCGGCGATGTACTCGTTGAACGAGGATCCGCGGCGAACTCCGAGCTTGCGACCGACCAGATCGGCAGCCTGCACTCCGTTGGTGCCCTCGTAGATCGCGGCAATGCGCACATCGCGGAAGTGTTGAGCTGCACCGGTCTCTTCGATGTAGCCCATGCCGCCCTGAATCTGCAGGGCGATGGAGGTGAGTTCGTTGCCGAGGTCCGTTCCGAAGCTCTTGCAGATGGGGGTAAGGATGCCCACGATTTCGTCGGCACGCTTGCGCGTGGACTCGTCCGGGTGGTTCGTGCTGATATCCACGTTGATGGCGTTCAGCAAGTGGATGTGGCGGGCCGCCTCAATATAGGCCTTCTGGGTCATGAGCATGCGGCGCACATCCGGGAACTCGATGATGGCGGAGTCCTTCGTCGTTGCACCGATGGCGAGACCCTGGCGACGCTCTTGCGCGTAGGCGAGCGACTGCTGGTACGCGCGCTCGGCGACCGAAACTCCCTGCATTCCGACGGAAAGGCGGGCACTGTTCATCATGACGAACATGATGCGCATTCCCTTGTTTTCTTCGCCGATGAGGTAGCCGGTAGCGCCGTCATAATTCATGACGCACGTGGGGGAGCCGTGGATGCCGAGCTTCTCCTCGATGGAGAGGCACTCGACTTTGTTGCGCTCGCCGAGCGAGCCGTCTTCGGTGACCATGACCTTGGGCACAATGAAGCACGAGATGCCTTTGGTGCCTTCCGGTGCTCCTGGGGTGCGGGCCAAGACAAGGTGCACGATCTCTTCAGCCAGGTCGTGCTCGCCAAAGGTGATGAAAATCTTCTGACCGGTGATGGCGAAGGTGCCGTCGTCGTTCTTGACCGCGCGGGTCGTGAGCGCTCCGACATCCGTTCCGGCCTGCGGCTCGGTGAGGTTCATGGTGCCGGACCACTCACCGGTCACCATCTTGGGAAGGTAGGTGGCCTTCTGCTCGTCGCTTCCGTAGTTCAGGATGGCCTCAATGGCGCCCTGGGTGAGCAGCGGGCAGAGCGCAAAAGCCATGTTGGAGGAGAGCATGAGCTCTTGCAGCATGAGGCCGACGGTGCGCGGGAATCCGCCGCCACCGAACTCTTCCGGCAGCGGTACGCCTCCCCAGCCGGCCTGGACATACGCGTCATATGCCTTGATGAATCCGGGAGGAGTGGTGACGCTGCCGTCAGCATTGCGCACGGCACCCACGGTGTCGCTTTGGCGGTTCGTTGGCGCAACCATTTCCGTCATGAAGTCACCGGCTTCGGTGAGGATGTCACGCACGGTGTCGAGGTCCGCGTGCTCGTAACCGGGCAGCGCGGCAACCTCGGGGTAGCCCACGACGTGCTCGAGGGAAAACATCAGATCAGCAATAGGCGCGCGGTAGTCACTCATACGTCTTAGAGTAGCCATCAAACAAAATCCGGTCGAATATGTTGTGGACTCCCACAATTGATACGTGGCTTCTTTGACTTTTCGTTGTTGGTGAAGTCGAAATTTCCGTCGGAGTTCATCAACGCCGGGATGGTTGCCCACGATTCGTGCCGAGAGTAGCGTTTTCAGAATGGCTGGATCTCTCCTCACGCGAGCATTCCGATCACGACACCTGATGCGGGCACCCATTTGGTTCTACCGCGCGGGAGTCGGGTTTCTCTTCGGATCTCGACTGCTCATGCTCGAGCACGTAGGTCGCTCCTCGGGAGCGACCCGATACGCGGTTCTGGAGGTGGTCTCCCGGCCAACCAAAAGCTCGGTGGTCATTGCCTCGGCGGTCGGTCGCAAGGCGCAATGGTTTCAAAATCTCGTCGCGGAGCCTCAGTGCCGTGTGAGTATCGGATGGCGAAGACACGCTGAAGCGAGGGCAACTGTGTTGAGCCCAGAAGACGCCGTGCACTTTCTCGCCGATTACCAGTCACAGCATCCCGAAGTGTGGGAACGACTGAAAAGTCTCATGACGGATCTGCACGGTGGAGACCCAAACTTTGAGTTGCCGCTGGTTCGACTTGAGCTCAGTCCTCCGCCAGAACAACGATCCGATCGCCAGGTGCGAACGTGAGCTTGTCAGTTTTCAGCGGATTCAGCCGCAAGCCATAGGCCTCTTCAGCATTATGGGCATGCTCGGCGATGCGGTATCCCATCGCTGTCTCACCACGGCGTCGAGCACTTTCTAGCACCGTGTAGAAATCAACGGTTTCGCCAGGTCGAATGTAGCGATCCACCGGCTTCAGGTAAACCTCGCTACCTTCGCTCGTAAACAACACATCGAAAACCTTGGCGAGAACTCGGTTTTCCGAAAGCTGAGACAGTGCCAAACTGATGAGCTTGTCGCTCACAATGAAGTCGTTGGCCTTGGTGACTTCGGCGATCTCTCGATTACGGTCGTCAAGCATTTCGCTCACGATATTGAGTTCTGCGCCGGAGTGTTCGCCAATCTCCCTGAGGTGCAGAAGCGTAACAATGGTTTTCGCATCAGCGCGCTGGCCACTGAAAAGCTCCTTATAGGCGAGAACGATGATGTGATCAAACTCGGAAATCGAGAGGCCATTGAGAACTGCTCTGCTTGTCGTGTCACCGCGCACAAAGTGCACCTTCAAATTCTCGAACGAGGCAAACTGCGGTGATTCGATGTCGGCCACGACGGTGGCACTCGAACCTGCAGGCACGTATTCGCTGAGTTCCTGAAGCATTGTTCGCAGGTCTTCGTTGTGCCCGAGAACAAGGGTGCGCTCTGGAAGGGGCGGAGTGTCGGCGATATCGCTGATGGCGGTGTCGTCAGGAACAACAACAGTTCCCAGGTGGATTGCACTGTCATCCGCGGCAATGTGGATGAGGTGTTCCCCGGTCTCAATTACCCGCGAGCTTGCCGGGTTAAGCAACACCGTGTCGCCCGAAATAAGTCCAATGACACAGGACTTCACGAAACTTAGTTGCGCGTCGAAATAGGTTTTGCCCACCAGTTTCGGTTCTTCGGCAAGGTAAAGCTCATCGCCGTCGAAGTCGAGAAGTTCGGTGTACACACTGCTGAGCCCGCCCTGCCTGCAGGTCTGCACGGTAATACGGGCGACGAGGTCACGCGCCAGAATCCAACTGACCTCGTCGCGGCCAACGAGTTTTGCCGCCTCGAGGTTTCGCAACTCTTGAAGTTCGCCAACAATGTCGAGCGGGCGGGCGCTTCGTCGCGGGTTGTTCGTGAGGGCCAACGCCATCTTGATCACGGTCGAGTCGGGGTCTTCATCATCTTCCGAAGCGAGCAGGATGATGCTGCGAGCCGTGTGCGGGTTGCCCAGTTCGAGATCTGTCAGGTCCATGGGGTCGCCGCTTCGCACGATGATGCGCGTGCGATTGCCTTTTCCCAGGCGCGCGCTCACCTCATCTTCCATCTCGACTTTGTCGCGATCGGCAAGAATCACAATGGTGGGTCGGCGTCGAGACTCATTAGCAATACAGATCTCGCTCACGATAGGGAGCACTTTTGAGCTCCATCCGAGAATCAGTGTGTGATCGGATTCGAGCACGCGAGAGCGACCCTTGCGGAGGTCTTCAATCTTCGAGTCGAAGGCGCTGGAGATAATCCCGATGAGGCTCGCAACGATGATGAGGCCACCGACCGTGACCACGAGCATGGCCGCGCGAAATTCCCATCCCTGGTCGGCACCCATCGTGCCGGGGTCAAGCGTGCGCATGAGGTTGCCCCACAGCACCTCAAAGAACGTTTGTGAATCGTCGCCACGGGGAAAGAATTTGAAGAGAACGACGACGACAGCGACCACGGCGACGAAGACGACGGTAGCGAGCGCCAGGAGGCCCATCACGGCGATCGTGCCTCGTGCCATCACGTTGTCAAACCAGTATGTGAATCGTTCGCGCAGCGAAGCGGAAGGAGCACCTCGAGAAGACATGGCGCAATCCTAGTGGTGGGCGGATGGCCGGAACGGGCTCCTACCTTGATAGGATTACTCCACAACCGAATATCGGGCCGCACACAATGCGGGAGAGCCGTGTAGATCGCAGCGCGGCACCGAAGGAGCAAGCCTCCCCGCCAATCTCTCAGGTCACCAGTACCGCATTGCTTAGGCCGCTCTGGAGAGCGAATCGCCCCGCGATTCCGCCCACGGTGAAAACTGACGACAGTCGGTGAAACTCTCAGGCTCAATACAGAGGGGGAGTTCGACCGCTTTAGTGCCAGGAGAACTCGTGTCCGATAATTCAGGAGCAGATCGCTTCTCACCCCTTCATCAGATCCACGTGGATGGCGGTGCTAGCTTTACCGACTTCGCCGGATGGCAGATGCCCGTAAGCTACGGCTCCGATCTTGCCGAACATCACGCCGTGCGCAACGCCGCTGGCATTTTTGATATCTCGCACATGGCAGAGATCGGCGTCACCGGGCCGCAAGCAATTGAGTTTCTCGAGTATGCGCTCGCCGGAAAGATGTCGAACCTCGCGCTCATGCAGGCGAAGTACAGCTTGCTTCTCGACGAGAGCGCGGGCATCATCGATGACCTGATCGTCTACCACAACGCCGAGGGTGAGTACCTGGTTGTGGCGAACGCGGGTAACCACGACGTTGCGCTCGCAGAACTCACCTCTCGCTCAACGAACTTCGATGTGAC
>JBDSUT010000255.1:0-4659 GCA_039927595.1 Terrimesophilobacter sp. | reverse complement strand
CGTTGTCGTAGTACTTCGCGTTCAGCCCGTTCAGACCAGCGTCATAGGAGGTATGCGTGTGCGCAGGAGTGATAGCACACGACACCAGCGGCACGCGGTTCGCGTCGAAACACGACGCGGGTGCAGGGCCGTAGCTGTCGGTCGCGCGGTCCTGCGAATCGTAAATCGTCGTGGCCATGTGGCCCCACGCATCCGTTGCCGACAGCTTCATGTCTCTGTTGTTCCACGTTTGCGAACCCGTCAAACCTGCCGCCGACGTTGCCGTCAGCTGTCGGAACGACGAATCGTAGGTCACCGTTGCGGCGTGCCCGTTGGAGGGCGCAGTGTTGGGAACCGTGAGACCGGCGACATCCACGTAGGTCACGCCATCACCGTAGGTGTAGGTCTTGTGCGGACGAGCGGATGCCGTCGCGCCATCCGGAGCAGGCAAGGTTACGCCAACGAGACGACCACTGGCGTCATAAGCAAAATTGGTCATCGTCATCGTTTGCGAGCCACCGGGGTTTGCCACCAGCCAGTCACTCGCCAGCGAATTGCGGATGCCAGACATGCGCCCTTCAGCGTTGTAGTCAAACGAGCTGAGTTCCTCGCCCGGATCGAGCACGGCAGCCAACTGACCGTTCGCGTTATAGAGCAACTGCGTCGTGTCAGCAGCACCCTCAACGTGGCCCGGATACACAATGCGGCACAGCATTCCGGCAGGCGGAGCGGAGTAACCCGGCTTCACGTTGCACGCATCCGCGGTGAGAGTGTCACCAGCCCCCAATCCGACACTTGACACGGAATCACCCGCGTACACGAACACCACCTCGCGCGCGTAGGTCACGGGTGTTCCCGACTTCGACAGTGGGTCAGAAATACGATCCAGCTGCCCGGTGCCCGGGCGGTAGCTGAGGATTGGGGTTGCCGACTTCAGGCTGTCAGCAGGGCTCGTCATCGACGTAACCTTGCCTTCAGCGTTGAACGCGTAGACGGTTCCGTCGTCTTCCGTGAGCACAATGTTGCCCGCAGCATCAAGAGACATCACACCGTACTCGCCGACGGGTGTCGTATAACCGCCCGCCGACTTCTTCACGTAGGTGTGAACACCGCCGCTGACATCCGTGAGCACAACGGACGACTCGCTCACCGATGCCGACGCGTAAGCTCCCGCCCCGCCCGCGATCGGTGCCGATGCCGACCAACCGCGCGGCAAGGAAACTACGCGCGTTGTGAACCAATCAGAAGGAACCTCGAACCCGTTCGGGTCACCGTCGGCGACCTTCACCCAAAGATGGATGTTTGCGCTTCCCGACTGCTCTGCATACTCGGCCACAATGGGTGTTGGTGTCGTGGTCAGAGTCTTCGAAGAACCCCATACGACATCAGTTTTTATAGCTGACGTCCAATCATCAACGACCACAGTCCCTCCAACGGTGAGTTTCGCCCGACCGTCTCTCGTGAATCCGAAGGTGTACTCGCCCGCTACGGGAGCAGTCACATATCCTGACCAGCGAGCGAGGAAGTCATCCGCGGGCACAGCGGGGCCAGGCGACTCCGTGCCCCAATCGAATCCGATAGCCGGATCGGTGCGCACCAGCGTCGGCACCTTGCCCGTGAAGTCATACGTTGCCGCACCACCCCCCGTCGGGATCGCCGAGTAGTAGCTGCCGATAAGCCCGCGGAACTGATCGGGTGACTGCAGAGAGTTGTAGTTGAACGACAACCCCATCGGTCCGCCCACCGTGCCCACCATGGGCGAAGCGAACGAAAGGTTTGCGTTGCCGTTCGCGAGGTTCACCGTGACGGCACCCGCGGAATCCGTCGGCGACGGGCCAGCAGAACCCACCCGCAGATTCACCTGGAAGTGGTTCACCCACGTCGACTCAAGATCGTTGATGCTGTCGGATGTCAACACCACCCACGAATACGCACCACCGTCTTGCAGGGTTCCCGCCGGCACCTGCCAGCTCGGCGTCGTCAGCCAGCCCGACGAAATGACCGCGCCGGTTTTGCCGTCGGCGCCGGTCGCGACCCGGAACTGGTACTTGACCGCTTCACCATTTGGATCGACCACGGTACTCGTCGAGAAAGTGGGCGTGAGGTTCGTGACAATCTGGCCATCGGAAGGAGAACTGGTGCTCTGCGCTGTGGATGGCGGCGGGGCATTCACGGTGAACGAGAACACCGCAGACGCCCGCGTGGTGGGCGTGCCGTAGTAGCCGTCGTAGTTGTCTTTGACCTCACCCTTCCAGTAATAGGTGTGACCAGGAAGCAACCCAGCTCCCTCTGGCACCTGTTGCTGTTGCGCCCCAGACCACTGTGACGTGTAGATCGTCGCCACATCGGGGTTCGGGTTCTCGCTCACCTTGTAGCGGTAGTACGAGGTGAAGCCGGCAGCGGCAGCGCCAGAGACACTCAGCGTTGGGGTCGTGCCGCTCACCCCCGCATTCGCAGGTGACGGCGCGACAAGCGTGCCCGCGGTGGGGTAATCCTTCCAATCCGCGTAGAGCGCCATATCCAGCCGCTTATAGCTGTACACGCTCGCCTCGTAGCCGCGCATCATTAAATAGTGTCCGCTGGAGCCGTCGCGCACCCACTGCGCCAAGCGATTGGTGAGACCGGCGTCAACGGCCCAACCGTCAATCGGCACTATATAGGTGCTCAGCTGCTCGCCCACACACCCGTAGGCGAGGCACGTTGCGACGTTTATTGTTCCAACGTAACCGTTCTTAGTTCCAGTAAGTAGGTGACCATAGATGGATGCATTGGTTACCTGCTTAGTGAAGATGCCCTCATACCCGAAATGAACTGCAGTGCGCCAATACTTGTTCGTGTTGCCATCGCGCGAATTGCCAACGTAGATCACGCCCGTCGCCTTGGCCCCATCCGACTTGAACGCTCGATCATCCGTCGGGTTCCAACCTGCGGTCGGGTCAACGAACACCGGGTACACCCGGTCATCACTCGTCAGCCAACTGTGGCTCGGATTCAACGCCAAAGTATAGGAGCCCCCCGAACCGGAAAGAGTAGTTGGCACATCCTTCATTTCCGGCTCGCGCACACCCTCGACCCCCGAAGAGTCCCACATGTATGGCGCCGGGATGGTGAAGCGAATGTTGCCCGCCGCATCCCGAAACTCAATGTCACCCCACTCGTCTTTGACGAGCGTCAACTCCGGCGCACTTATTGTGAAGGTCCACTGGTGCACCAAAGGAACCTCGCGAAGCACCAGGGTTTCTTTCACCTGACCAGGCTGCACTTCGAACTGCACATCGGTGGCGGGAAAGACGTTTCGGTAATATGCCCGGTTGCCTTTGTCGGAGCTAAGCAAGGCTTTTGGAACTGAGAGCTTGCTTTTTGCAGCATCCCTCAACCCGAAGTTCACCGTGTACACCCCATCGCTCATCGAGTACAAGGATGATTCGCCAATGAATGGCGCAAATATGGGGTTGATCGGGTTGTCAACTACGCGAGCACTGCCCCTGGCCGAGGTATGCAACTTCGTCGAAATCGGAACCCAAATACCGGAGTCGGATCGCACGTTCAACGGATCCTTGGAGAGCATGCTCGTGTGGGTGCCGTCAGCATTCGTGAACACCGTCTCGAACGTACGACGGGACTCCACGACCGAGTTCACGTCGGAGAAACCCGAATCCGTCGCCCCCGATTTCACAGAATGCACCTGCTGCACGTGCGATTTGCTCAGCGGAAGAGACGACTTCGCCTCTGCCTCCGGGGTCAGCGAGAAGTCGCCGGCCGGGAATTTTGGCAGCGTCACACTCGGAACTGGCGAGTCGATCGGTGGAAGGATGGCCTCCCGATTCGCTGACACCGCCAGACCGGCACCGGTCGGAACAGCGAATACCAACACCAGCGCGAATGCCACGGTGATGGAAACCTGACGAAAAATGCGAGCGAAAACGACCACGACTAGCCTGCCTAGGAGTCAGAACGGTCAGAGCATTCGTGCGAAATGCTCCTCGCAGACCCCAGAGGGTTGAAGTCAGCTTCTGAAAGCTACACCGCTGACGCACTTTTGCGCAATACTCAACTTCTACCCCCTTTAGGGGGTCGCACTTCTGGCAACTTCAGAGAGTTCAAGCTAGCAAACCCCCGTCACCAAAGACGCCACCTCAGGTTGACTTGAGCAGCGCCTCCGCCCTCAGCATCGATGCTGATGATCTCGACCACGCACAGTGCGTTGACCTGCACGCGGTCCCCCGGGGCGAGCCTCTCGTTTGAGATACCGTTCAACTCCACGATTTGATCCGAAATGGTCACATCCACCTGTGCACCGCATATCTCGGCCTGCCCGCCCGAACTCACAGTCTGGTTGATGCCCGTGACGCCGAAAACGACCACGACAACGATCAACGCAATGGCGATCAGGCTGACCACGATCACGAGGACCTTTCTTGCGCGGCTCATGCGCGAGCCTCTGAAAATCCGCGGAAGAGCTCGCGCCAAGCTCCGATGTCAACTGCGGCGGCGGCGATCATCATGCCGACCTCTCGATAGAAGGTGTGCGACTTCTCGACACAAACTATACGGAGTGGCAAAACCAAATACCTAAGAATTTTTCGACATCTTTTGCAAGGATGACTGAGCTGAGATCGACAGAATTCTGCGCTTTACCGCACGCGCTGGCACCGCGGGCAGAAGTGGCTCCCCCGGTTC
>JBDSUT010000254.1:0-6257 GCA_039927595.1 Terrimesophilobacter sp. | reverse complement strand
CAGCCCGGAGAACGTCATCCCCGAAATGATCGCGACCCCAACGAAAACACGGTCACTGAAGATCGAACGATACCGCTCCCACACCGTGGTGTGTCCCGCCTCGATACGGCGAGCCGGAGGCAGAGTTTCGACGATGAAGAGCGCCGTGGCGACCACAACGAGAGCCCCATACGCTGCGAGCACGTAGAAAATTCCACGCCAGTCCACGATGCGTAGAAGCTGGGATCCAATGACAGGCGCAAGGATGGGTGCGAGCCCGTTGACGAGCGACAAACGGGAGAGCATCCGCACGAGCGGGAGGCCACCGAAGAGATCACGTACCATCGCCATCGCGACGACGGCGCCCGCCGCCGCACCAAACCCTTGAAGCACACGGAAGATTCCGAGCCAGACAATGTCGGGAGCGAGCGCCACCGCGATGCTCGCGGCCACGTGAGTTGCCGTCGCGAGGATGAGGGGAAGCCTCCGACCGACACGGTCACTCCACGGCCCGACAATGAGTTGGCCGAGCCCGAAGCCCACGGCGGTTGCCGTCAGAGTGAGCTGGATGAGCGCGGTAGAAACTTGCAGGTCTTCCTCGAGTGCGGGGAACGCCGGCAAGTAGAGGTCGACGGTGAACGGGCCGAGAGCGGTGAGTGCGCCAAGCACCAGCACGTAGATGAGGCGCTGGCGACCAGAGAGTGAATCTCCGGGATGTACGACGGTAGTCACGTAGTTTTCCTTGACATGGCGGGAATCCGCTCGGGCAATTCTAACTGTTGCGTGACTACCCCTTAGTCTCAGAGGTGTGAGCGCTCAGCGTGACAAAACCATCGGCGCGACAACGCAGCTCGCGAGCCAGGCGAGCATAAATTTCGGGTCCTCCATCGCCGGATTGCTCATCCCTGTCGTCGGCAGCGTGGTGGTCGTTGCCGTGCGGCAGCTGGTGACGGCGCTCGTGCTCGTGCCCATTGTGCGGCCGAGCCTGCGGGGCCGGACCCTGAAAAGCCTGTGGCCCGTCATCGCCCTCGGCGTGATTTTGGCCGGGATGAATCTGAGCTTCTACGAAGCTGTCGGCCGAGTGGGTCTCGGCATCGCCGTCACGATTGAATTTCTCGGCCCCCTCGCCATCGCGTTGATTGCTTCCCGGCGCTGGCTGGATGTCGTGTGTGCACTTGCCGCCGGACTCGGTGTGTATCTGCTCGCGGGATCCGACGGCAATTTGGATGTCGTGGGCGTCATCCTCGCGCTCGTCGCTGGTGCAGGTTGGGCGGCCTACATCTTGTTGGCCCGCACGGTCGCCCACCGTTTCGCGGGGCTTGATGGCTTGAGCCTCGCCAGCATCGTCGCGGTGGTCATGATCCTGCCCTGGGCAATTATTGCCATTGATTTCTCAACAATAGATTGGGGAGTATTGGGGCTGTTGATCGCAACGGGGGTGCTCTGTTCCGCCATCCCGTACAGTCTCGACAGCTTTGTGCTGCGACGCATCACTCCTCGGCTTTATTCCATCGTCACGAGCTGCGCTCCCGTCATTGCGGCGCTCTTGGGGTGGCTCATCCTTCAGCAAGTGCTGTCCCTTCAGCAGATTCTGGCGATCGTTCTCGTCAGTGTCGCGGCGGCCACAGCTTTTGCGACCGCGAAAGAGCGGACGGTCTCAGAGATCGAGGGAACAGCCACGATCACCCCCTGATTATTCTTTCAGGGCGCGAATTATCACAAGGCACATCAGGCGATTAATCGAGAATCCGCGAGCGGAGTGAGCCCAAACTCCGCGAATCGTGATCGAGCCTTCACGGCACGGTTGTCAATCTCCGTGCCGATATCCACGGCCAACCGCGGATTCGCTCTCACAAATTTGTCAAGAACTCGATTCGGCACAACGAGCACCGCCAAGTCAGTGGCGGCTGTCACCGATGCTCCCGTGGCTTGGCGCGTGAGCGAACCTAAACCAATGAACTCTGAAGAACCGAGCTCGGCAATCACGATATCCGAGCCATCGGCGCTTGGAGCAGAGAGAGTTGCCGTTCCGCTCAAAATGAAGCGCATCGCCTCGGGTGTTGATCCAAGAGCTTGCACCACTTCCCCTGCGCCGTAGCGCTCCAGGCGCACGTCATTGCGATACCCAGTCACCTCTTCATTGGAGAGGTAAAGAGGTCGTGCAACTTTGAGCAGTGCGGCCTGATAGTTCTCATCGGTCTGGAAGCTATCGGTGAGGTCACTGTCATAGTGCAGACCCGCTCGCCTCGCCGCGTACCAAATGCGCGTCTTGAAAGTGCGCGGACCGCTGAACTCGTCACTGGGCGAATTCAAACTCAGGATGACATTAAAGTTTCCTTTGCGCATGGGAGTGACAATGGCGTCCTCGTCCGACACCGTCTGTGATAGCCCGCGGGCCACCCGCTGGCATACGGCGATCACTTCCATCGGCGGGTCATCCGTGGCGAACTTCAGACTCATTCCCACCGAGAATGCTTCCGTGCTGCGGCTGAGATTCACGAACGAGCTAGAGGCAAGGTTCGCGTTCGGCACGATGCGGGTGCCGTCATCGGTCTGAATATGCACGGATCGCCAGTTCACCTCGATCACGCGACCGCGTACTCCGTCAGCATCGAGCCAGTCGCCCAATTCGAAGGGTTGTTCAAACAGCAGCAAGAGACCGGAAACCACAGACCCCACGGCATTTTGAAGTGCGAGACCGATCACAATCGACCCGACGCCGAGCGCCGTGAAGAGCCCACCGATATCGGCTCCCCACACGAACGCAAAGAGCCCACCGACACACACAATGATGATGACGAGCCGCACGATCTGAACAAAGATCGACGGCACTCGATCTCGCCAAGTACCCTTTTGGGCTTTCTCGAACAACACGAGGTTCATGCTGTTGACCAGAAGCAGAATGACCAAGAAGCCGAATACGGTGGCGACGATTCGGGTCCAGTTCCAGTCCACATTGAGGTAGCTGGCCTGACTGATGAGCAGAAGGAACGCGCCCACCGGCACCACGAAGTTGCGAAGAAGAGCAACTATGCCCGCTGCCCTGCTTCCCCTCCGCACGAGAGCACTGTGCACCTCCGTCAGAATAAGCAACAGGGTCGGCAGGCCAACGACGATGATGACCACTGGCCAAAACCAGGGTTGCTGCATGAGATCACCCATGATGCTCCGGCGGACTCATTCTCCAGACCCGCTGCTCACCCGACGAAGTCTGAAGAGAGCCAAACGCGACCATGTTTTGTGTTCCTGGTAGCCGTTCCAGCACTCGCTGAGTGATAAAAATGCCAGCCTCAGCTGTTTCGCCCTGCACCTGAAAAGCGAGGCTCACTGCATCTCCCCACATGTCGTAGACGACATGCGAACGCCCCACAAGGCCGCTGGTAACGGTGCCTGTGTCAATGCCAGCGCGAAGGTTAAGCGTCGCGCCGAATTGCGCTCCAAACCGCTCAAGAATACGCTGCATCTCCAGCGCCACATCTATCGTCCGTTGGGCGTTATCGACCCGCGGAATGGTGAGCCCACAACTCGCGAGATATCCACTGCGGTTGGTGCGCACCCGCTCGACTCCGTGCGTTTCCGCCGCCTCGTCGAAGCTTTTCAAAATATCGTTGAGTTGCGAAAGCGCGAGCTCCGATTCCATGCCTCTGCTGTACTCATCAAACCCAAGAATGTCTGCGTAGAGCACAGTGACCTCGCCGTGGTCTTGCGCGATATTTTGGTCACCGTCTCGATACCGCTTAGCAAGTGCAGGTGGCATGAGCGTGAGAAGGAGCCGTTCATTCTCCACCACCTGCTCATCTAAGAGTTCGGCCTTCACTTGGAGGCTTCTGCTCATGTCGTTAAACGCGGTGGCAACATCCGCAAGCTCGTCGCTGCGTCCCGCATCCACTTCTACACCCATCTCTCCCGCCGCGATTCTTCCCGCCGCCATTTTGAGCCGCCGAAGTGGGCGCACAACACTCTGAGCGAGGACGAGAGAAAGCACGGCCACGAGAATGAGCAGAGCAGCTGAGGAGAGCACGAGGTTACGGGTGAACTCGCGCACCGGAGCGAAAGCCTCGTCGGTACTGATCTCGGCGACGATGACCCAGTCGAGGTTGTCTATTCCGGCTGGGGTGAACGCGGCGAGCGACTCCTTGCCGAGATAGTTGTCGCCAATTACGGTGCCGGTGTCACCCCGCAACGCTCGCTCAACCGCCACCGTATTCACGCTTTGAAGCAGCAGAGTGCTCTTGCTATCAACGATGCGCTGCGCGAGAGCGGGGTTGGTGCCGGTAGACACGGTCTGGCGAAGGTAGCTCGGCGAGTTTTCGACCAACGCACGGGATGTCGAACGCATAAGGTGATCTGCCCCAACGAGGTAGGTTTCGCCGGTCTCACCCATACCTCTCACGCTCCACGACATGTCCCCGGTTGTGAGCGAGTTGATAGCGTCAACAGAAATTTCGACCGCGATGACACCGAGAGCTTGTCCGTTAGCGCCAACCGGAGATACCGCCCACGCTGCTGGCCTATCGATGGAGGGCGGATACTCCCCGAAGTCCGTGAACTCCACTGCATCAAGGTTGTTGGTACTGAGCACTTTCTTGTACGCGGTCGAGAGGTTGCTGAAGCCGTAGGGCCCCGTGAGAAGGTTGGTTCCCAGATCGACACCCTTATTCGCCGAATAGATAACGTTGCCGCGCGTGTCGATCAGCAGAATGTCCTCAAAGTCCAAAACCCCAGCCATCCGCCGGAACTGTTGGTCATACTTCGCGTTCGCAATGGCCCAGGTCATGCCATCTCCAGGTTCGGTAGTAGAAGTCTCCGCACCCGCGGTTTCACGGGGAATCGTGTAGTGGAGCTGGAGAAAGCGCTGTGCCACCGTGTCGGGAATGAAGCTTGCAGTATCCAACGCTGCGCCGGTTGCTTCTTCTCGCTGCGTGGCGAAGGGTCCGCGATAGTAGGCCTCGATCTCCTCTACCTCGTCAGGCGTGAGCACTACATCCTGAAGCTCCGCGAACGCGCGCGCGAAGTCGCCTATCGCATCCACCGTCTCACCGTTTCTGCTCTGCACGACCACCGAGCTCTTGATGCGCCCGAAGAGCTCTGTCACCTGCTGAGCCCGTGAATCTCTCACCCCAACCAGTCGGTCAAACGCAGCAGCACGCAACGAGTCAGAGCCATTAACGTAGCCAATAAGGCCAACAACAATGCTGGAAAGGAGGCTGACAACAAGAAGCATGATGAGAAGAGACGACTGGATGCTGAGACCGGCACGACCGCTCGATGTTCTCGCTAGCGAGTGTGTGAGCGATGGCTCTGAGCGTGTGGCATGGGACACGGGGCCTCCGAATGGGCCATCAGAAAGAGATTGACTTCACTTTAGTGAGTCGCGACGCTGCCAATCAATGGTGGAAGGCGAAGTCTCTTAGTGGTGGACGCCTCCGCAACGCTCACGCAAGAGGTCGAAAGTGCTTCACCGCGGTAACAATGAGCGCCGCTATCGCGAGCGCCGCAGGCGCGAGCAGGTTTGCCCCGGCAAGCACGACGAGGCCGGCGACGAGTACGCACGAGATGACGGCCATCCACCATCCGAGAGACCAGCGCACCAGCAGGCGCACCGCGGCCAGCATCCCCAGCGCGTAGATCGCGACCATGCAGCTGGTGTGGATCAGCACGAAGGGCGCGAGCTGCAGATCCGCGAGTATCAACGCGATGAAGTAGAGCGTGATGATTACGCCCGTGACGGCGAGTGCGCGTCGAGCTATCCCACCCGAGTGGGCACCTGCCGCCATCCACCTTGGCAAATCACCGTCGCGGCCGAGCGAAGCGCCGAGTTTTGCGAACGCGCCAAGGTACGTGTTGAGAACCCCCATAGAGACCACGCCTGCGGCGACGGCGACCACCGCGGGGCCGATACCGGGAACGACCGTGTCGACGAGATCTAACAGGGGAACTGGCCCTTTACCCGCAGCCGGCCCGAGCACTGACACCGTCACCACTTGAAGCGCCAGGTAGGCGACACCGACAACCACAATGGCGATCGCTGTGGCCAGGGGGATGGTGCGGCTCGGGTTCTTGAACTCTCCGGCCAAGTGGGTGACGGCCTCCCACCCTGCAAAAGCCCACACGAACAGGCTGATGGCGATGCCAACACCCATCCACCCGTGCGGCATGAAGGGGGTGAAGTTTTCTGCCCTCCCCGCAGGGATTGCCACTGCGACCACACCAACGACGACCGTGAGAAGAAGCCCGGTCAAAGCGAGCTGAGCGCCACCAGAAAAGCGAAGCCCAAA
>JBDSUT010000253.1:0-4676 GCA_039927595.1 Terrimesophilobacter sp. | reverse complement strand
GAGCGGCCACGCCGATATCGTCATGCTCACGTCGATCGCCGGTCATGTTCCCTACGAGGGTGGGGGTGGGTACAACGCCTCCAAGTTCGCTGCGCACGCAATGACCGGGGTGCTTCGGCTCGAACTGAATGGTGAGCCCATCCGGCTCATCGAGGTCGCGCCCGGGATGGTCAAGACTGAGGAGTTCACGCTCAAGCGCGTTGGCGGAGATCAGGCCAGAGCGGATGCCGTGTACGCGGGCGTGGAGCATCCCCTCACTGCCGAGGACATCGCCGAGGTCATTGTGGCATCCGTGGAGCTTCCTGGCCACATCAATCTCGACCTCGTGACTGTTAAGCCGGTCGCACAGGCCGCACCGCACAAGGTCGCGAGGGTACCGCTAATACCGAAGACCTAAGCGCTGAGCCCCGGTAAAGCCTCGCGACAGGATTTAACTGAGTGCGTCAATCTTCTCGTCGACCTCGGCGATGTCAGAAAATGCGAGCTTGGGTACAAAGAAGAGCAGGATTGCGGCGATCAGCGCACCCACAC
Organism: Terrimesophilobacter sp.; assembly: GCA_039927595.1. Classification (GTDB taxonomy): domain Bacteria; phylum Actinomycetota; class Actinomycetes; order Actinomycetales; family Microbacteriaceae; genus Terrimesophilobacter. Next base: position 4,145 of record JBDSUT010000253.1, on the reverse strand, counting down.
CGCAAATGGTCCACACCATGTAGTAGCCGAACAGGCTTCCCGCGGTCGAACCGGCCACCTGCACAACGCCCATGGTCAACACGATGGCGAAGACCGAGGAAGCGATGGAGCCACCAATCGTTTTTGTCGTGTTGGTGAGCGCTGACGCGATTCCCGTTTGGCCTCGTGGTGCTGCGGCAGCCGCTGCGGCAGGCATTGCGCCCACGAGGGCTCCGCTGCCAAGTCCGGCAATGACCATGTTCATGAACACTTGCCAGGCCTCTAGGTGGAATGGGATGAACATCAGGTATCCGAGCGCGACAAGGAACGCAGCAACGATGAGCGCGAAGCGCGGAGTTTTCCACCGCGAGACGAGCGGGAAAAGTATGGCTCCGGCGATCATGGAGATCAGGTAAAGGCCGATGAGAATTGAGATCGTTCCCGACGTGAGACCAAGCCCGTAGCCGAGTGCGGAATCGGTGCCCGCGTAAGTGGAGAGCGGAGCCTGTGCGCCAAGAAGGCTGATGCCCACCAGGAGCGCAGTGAGCTGCACGGGCCACATGTTCGGCTGGCGGAAGACCCGAATGTCGATGGCGGGATCTTTTTGGCGGAGTTCGTAACGCACGAACGGCCAGAATGTGAGGAGTCCGAGTGCCATAATCCCCCACGGCCACCACTGGTCATCATTCAGTTTGAGGAACGTGAGACTGGAGGTGACGAGGAGGAGTCCGATCGTGAGAATCGAGAATCCGATCCAGTCGAGGGTTCGGCCGGGGAGCGGTTCCGATTCCGGCACGCCAAACAGGATGACGAAGAAGACGAGCGAGACCGCGATGGCGGGAACCATGAGGGTTGGAACCATGGAGGTCGCCAGGTTTGCTGCGCCCCCGAAAACATCAAAAACAGCTGAGCCTCCCAGTGCTCCGGCAATAGCGCCAGCCTCAAGCCCGACGATGAGCAGGCCAGCGGCCTTGCGGGTGTCGGATGCCGCACTGCCGCTTCGCCGACCCTTGTCGAAAATGAGGGCGATCTCCAGCGGTAACCACACGACGTAAAACGCTTGCAGCGTCCACGCGAGCAGGAAGCTCGTGAAGTCGGTCGCAAACACAAGCCACCACGTGGCCCCTGCGGTCAGAACCGTGGCCACGAGCAGAATCTTCTTGTGACCGTACATGTCACCCAACTTGGCGAGAATCGGCACTACCAGCGCCGAAAGCAGGAGCTGTGCACCCTCGAAGATGTTGAAGTCGGCATCCTTGATGCCCAGATAATCCACCAGGTCGGGGATCAGCGGAACGTAGAATCCTTGCAGAATTCCGCTCACGAATTCGACGAAAAATAGGAATCCGATGAGGCCTGCGGTCACCGCGCCGGCTTTGCCGCGAAGAAGAGTCATGAACGCACACTAGCGCCTCATCGGGCCGTAGTCTGCTGTCATGGCCGCATCCACACCGCTCACGGATTTGGTGCATCCCAGTTGGGTGGAAGCTTTAAGCCCGGTGGGGGAGAAAATCTCACGAATGGCGGAGTTTCTTCGCGCCGAGCAGGCTGCTGGCCGCGAGTACCTTCCGTCGCGAGACAACGTCATGCGCGCGTTCCGATACCCGTTGAGCGAGGTGCGCGTGCTCATCGTGGGTCAAGATCCGTATCCGACGCCCGGTCATTCTGTCGGGCTGTGCTTTGCCGTGGAGAAAACAGTTCGTCCCCTTCCGCGCAGTCTGAAGAATATTTATCGTGAGCTTCACGATGATCTGGGGGTGAGTGCACCGGAGCACGGCGATTTGTCTGCGTGGTCTCGGCGGGGAGTGATGTTGCTCAACAGGGTGCTCACCGTGCAGTCGGGGGTGAGCGGTTCTCACCGAGGCAAGGGCTGGGAGGCGATCACCGAGGTGGCGATCCATGCACTTGTGGCCAGGCGTCGGCCGTTGGTGGCGATTCTCTGGGGCAAGGATGCTGCGGGGCTGGCGCCGCTACTCGATGACACTCCCACCGTGGTGTCGGCCCACCCGAGCCCACTCTCTGCGCGCAGGGGATTCTTTGGATCGAAGCCTTTTAGTCGCGCAAATGACGTGCTGGCAGCTCAGGGGGCGGAACCCGTGGACTGGGCTTTGCCCGACTGATATTTCTCTCACACGGTTTCGTGTTCGCCAAGAATGTGTTTACATATATTCTATGTCAACTAGAACAACAATTGAGTGTGAAGGCCTCTCCAAAAACTTCGGTCCCGTGCGTGCGGTGCATGACTTGAGCTTCAGCGTGAAGCCGGGCCTTGTCACCGGTTTCTTGGGGCCGAACGGCGCAGGAAAGACGACGACACTGCGCATGCTTCTCGGACTAGTTCGCCCCACACGAGGCACTGCGAGCTTTGGCGGTGTCGCCTACAAAGACCTGCCGCATCCGCTTGCCACCGTCGGCACCGCGCTTGAGGCATCCAGCTTTCACCCGGGGCGATCCGCCCGGGATCACCTCTGGGTCTACGCGATCGCCGCGCGAATTGATCGCACGCGCATCGATATCGTGCTCGAACAGGTCGGTCTCACCGAGAGTGCCGAACGCAAGGTCGGTGGGTACTCGCTCGGAATGCGACAGCGACTCGGTCTTGCGTTCGCGCTTATGGGCAACCCCGGTGTACTCGTGTTGGATGAGCCGGTAAACGGCCTTGACCCGGAAGGCATCAAATGGATCAGATCCCTCTTGAGAGAGCTGGCGTCAGAGGGCAGAACCGTGCTCATCTCCTCGCACCTGCTGAGCGAGGTTCAGCAGAGCGTCGATCAGATCATCATCATTTCCCATGGTGAACTCGTCTACGACGGCGGGCTCTCCGGGCTTGATGTCGCTCAACGGACCATTGTGGACGCACCGAATCGACTCGCCCTCACCGCGGCACTTACCGCGGCGGGAGCAAACATTGCTTCGCTTAGTTCGGGTCTTGCCATCGCAGGGATGACCTCCGTGCAGGTGGGCGAGATCGCGCTGAAAGCTGGTGTTGCACTCAGCCACCTCGCGACAGAGCACGAGGGGTTAGAGAAAGCATTCCTTGATCTTGTCGGCGAAGGAGGAAAACCATGAGGTTCATTTCTGCGGTTCACTCTGAGTTCGCCAAAATCCTTACCGTGCGGATGTGGTGGGTACTCCTCATCGTGCTCGTTGCGTATGTTGCCTTTACGGCCGGTATTCTCGCCGCAGTGTTTGGCGGGTTCGGTGACAAGATGGTGGCCTCCGGTGGCACTGTTCCAAAGATTCCCGACGCGGCGCTTCCTCCGCTCATTTACAGCGTCGCCTCCAGCATTGGCTACGTGTTTCCGGTGTTATTCGGCACACTCTCGACAACGACGGAGTTTCGCCACCAAACCTTGACTCCCACGTTTTTGTCACAACCCCACCGGGGTACAGTTCTGAGCGCAAAACTCGTGGTGCTCGCCGTCGTGGGCGCAATCTATGGAATCGCCGCGCTTGTGGCCAGTGTGGGATTCGGTGCTGTACTGCTCTCCGCTACCGGCCATGGCACGGGGCTCGAGAGCTCTGAAACATGGGCGCTTCTCGCGCGAGTGGTGATGGCGATGGCCTTGTGGGCGGTCATCGGAGTGGGCCTTGGTGCCCTGATACCGAGTCAGGCTGCGGCGATCGTCATTGTTCTCGCGTTCACCCAGTTCCTCGAGCCGATTCTGCGACTGGTGGCATCGTTTTGGGAGTGGACAGCAGGAGTTGGCAAGTTCCTGCCCGGAGCGGCAAGCGATGCCTTGGTGGGATCGAGTGTCTTCACGAGCCTCGGTGGCATGTCGGGAGAAACCCAAACTCTCGACTGGTGGCAGGGCGGAGTCGTCTTGCTTTCGATGGCGGTCATTGCGGCAGCGATCGGTTACCTGACGACGTGGCGCAAAGACGTCACGTGATCTGATGTCGCTGCGCAAGAACTCGGTGGGCCCACAGAGTGGGTCCACCGAGTTTTCATCAGTGGGCGTGCAGAAGTTTGATCGATGTCGGGGTCATTGTCAGCACCGTTCCCGGCGCATGTTCCTCAGACTCCAGGTCGTCCCGCGCACTATCGAACAGCAGCGTGTAAGAAACAACACCGGCGTGCACCGGCAAAGTGACGCTTTCTTCGGATTCGACACCGTGAACAATCAGAAGAATTCTGTTGAAACCATCCGTCGCATGGTCGCAGG
>JBDSUT010000252.1:0-17482 GCA_039927595.1 Terrimesophilobacter sp. | reverse complement strand
GGCGCATTCGACCGCGATCTCATAACCGGCATCGGCGTGGCGCATGACGCCGGTGCCGGGATCGTTATAGAGCACACGCTCCAACCTGCGGGCGGCGTCATCGGTGCCATCGGCTACGATCACCATGCCAGCATGTTGCGAATAGCCGATGCCCACGCCGCCGCCGTGATGGATCGACACCCAGCTTGCGCCAGCGGCCGTGTTGACGAGCGCGTTGAGCAAGGGCCAGTCGGCGATCGCATCCGAGCCGTCTTTCATAGCCTCGGTCTCGCGGTATGGCGAGGCAACAGAACCAGAGTCGAGGTGGTCGCGACCAATCACGATCGGAGCGGAGATTTCGCCAGAGGCCACCATCTCGTTGAACTTGAGGCCGGCCTTGTCGCGCTCACCGTACCCGAGCCAGCAGATACGGGCGGGCAGGCCCTGAAATTGCACGCGCTCCCCCGCCATCGTGATCCACTTCGCGAGCGACTTGTTCTCGGGGAACAGCTCAAGAATCGCCTTGTCGGTGGCAGCAATGTCTGCTGGGTCGCCACTCAGCGCTGCCCAACGGAACGGCCCCTTACCCTGCTCAAAGAGCGGGCGAATGTAGGCGGGTACGAATCCGGGGAACGCGAACGCGTTCTCAAAGCCAGCAGTCTTCGCCTCGGTGCGGATGTTGTTTCCATAGTCGAACACCTCAGAGCCGGCATCCTGGAACCCCACCATCGCCTCCACCTGCTTGCGCATGGAGTGGCGCGACTTGTCGGCGAACCCGATCGGGTCGGCCTCGCGTGCGGCGTGCCATTCGTCAAACGTGAACTCGAGTGGAAGGTAGGCGAGCGGGTCGTGCGCACTCGTCTGGTCGGTGACGATGTCGATCTTTGCGCCCATCGCCAGCATGCGCGGGAAGACGTCAGCGGCGTTGCCAAGCAGTCCGATGCTCAGGGGCTCTTTCTTGTCGCGCGCGGCGTAGGCGAGCTCGAGTGCGTTCTCTATGGAAGTGGCTTCAACGTCGAGGTAGCGGTGCTCGATGCGGCGATCGATGCGGCTCTGGTCCACATCAACACAAATGCAAACTCCGTCGTTCATAGTAACGGCGAGTGGCTGCGCGCCACCCATGCCGCCGAGCCCACCCGTGAGAGTGACCGTGCCGGCGAGCGTACCGCCGAACGACTTATCCGCCACCGCCGCAAAGGTCTCGTAGGTGCCCTGCAGGATGCCCTGCGTGCCGATGTAGATCCACGAACCCGCCGTCATCTGCCCGTACATGGTGAGACCGAGTTGCTCTAGACGGCGGAACTCATCCCAGTTCGCCCAATCGCCCACAAGGTTTGAGTTGGCAATAAGCACGCGGGGTGCCCACTCGTTTGTGCGCATCACACCAACCGGCTTGCCGGACTGCACGAGCATCGTCTCATCGTTCTTGAGCGTCTTCAGCGTGCGCACCATGGCGTCATACGCTTCCCAGCTGCGGGCAGCCTTGCCGGTTCCGCCATAGACGACGAGGTCATCCGGGTGCTCGGCGACCTCGGGGTCGAGGTTGTTTTGCAGCATCCGAAGCACCGCTTCTTGCTGCCACCCGAGGGTGTGCAATTCGGTTCCACGGTAGGCCTTAACGGGGCGGGCTCCTGCGCTCATTTCAGTTCTCCTCCTGCGTTAGAAACGACGGATGCCGCGGCCGCGAGAAGTGAACCGTCGAGCACCATGTCATGGGCGGCCGCGATCTCCGGGGCCAAGTAGCGGTCTGTGGCGGGCCCTTCGACCCGGGTGCGCAGTTGTGCACGCACGGCAGCCCCCACCGGCCCAGGCTGAACTGGCGCGCGCATGTCCATCGCGCGAACGCTCGTGAGCAACTCGATCGCCACGACGCGACCGAGGCCGTCGATGGAGCGGCGCAGCTTGCGGGCTGCGCTCCAGCCCATCGACACGTGGTCTTCCTGCATCGCGGAGGAGGGAATCGAGTCAACACTGGCGGGCACGGCGAGGCGTTTGAGTTCGCTCACGATCCCGGCCTGTGTGTACTGGGCGATCATGTGGCCGGAGTCGACACCGGGGTCATCGGCGAGGAAAGCATTCAGACCGTGGTTGCGGGCGACATCCAGAAACCGGTCGGTTCGGCGCTCACTCATGCTTGCGAGGTCGGCGACGACGATGGCAAGAAAGTCGAGAACGTAGCCGAGCGGTGCGCCGTGGAAGTTTCCGTTCGACTCAAGTCGGTCATCCAGGGTGACGACGGGGTTGTCAATGGCACTGGCGAGTTCGCGCTCGGCCACGAGCGTCGCGTGGGCGATCGTGTCGCGAACGGCACCGTGCACCTGGGGCGCACAGCGCAACGAGTAAGCGTCCTGCACCCTCGTGAATCCCTCGGGGCGGCTGATCATGGTCGAGTCTTTGAGTACGGCGCGAATGTTCGCCGCGGAGTCTTGCTGGCCGAGCTGAGGTCGCAGTGCATGCAGGTCAGCGGCGAATACTGCGTCGGTTCCCTGCAGCCCCTCAACACTCAGCGCAGCCGCCAGATCTGCCGTGGTCACGAGGGCGTTCAAGTCATGGATGGCCATGCACAGCATGCCCAGCATTCCGTCGGTGCCGTTGATGAGAGCGAGACCCTCCTTTTCATGAAGTTCGATGGGCTCAATGCCCGCAGCAGCGAGGGCTCCGGATGCCGTCATGAGAGTGCCGCGTGCGTCGCGAACCTGGCCCTCACCCAGCAGGGCGAGCGCACAGTGCGCGAGCGGTGCGAGGTCGCCGGAACAGCCGAGGCTGCCGTACTCGCCGACGATGGGGGTGATGCCAGCGTTGAGCAGCTTCACGTAGGTTTCTGCGACAACCGGGCGCACCCCGGTGCGGCCGGTAGCAAGAGTGGAGAGGCGCAGCAGCATGGTGGCCCGCACGACCTCACGCTCGACCTCGGGTCCGCTACTGGCCGCGTGGCTGCGCACGAGTGAACGTTGCAACTGTGCGCGGCGTTCGAACGGAATGTGCTTGCTCGCGAGGGCCCCGAAACCGGTCGAGACGCCGTAGTGGGGGTGCGGATCGGAGGCGAGCGCATCGATCACCGAACGGCTGTGTTTCATGGCGGCCACGGCATCCGGTGCCAGCTCAACCTTCGCTCCGGCACGGGCAACTGCGACAACATCCGCACGACTCGGGGCACCCTTGCCCAGCAACACTTGGCTCATGTCTCTCATTAGAGCCCCAAAACGAATGCCGTGGGCATGAATTCGGGATATTCTGTCTGGTATCTCAGACAATACTTTGAATCTGCCCAGCACTTTCATCATTCAGGAGGTTGAATGACCGCCGTACCCGCCGCGCGCAGCACCCTGCGCATCATCCGGTATCTCGCCGGGCACAGCGGGCCCGTTCGGGCTGCAACGATCAGCCGCGACCTCGACCTGCCGCGCTCGAGCATTTACCACTTGCTCCAGGTTATGCAGCGCGAAGGTTTTGTCGTGCACTCCCCCGAACACCAAGGCTTCGCGCTCGCTCCCCTGCTCGGCGAGATTGGCTCCTCTGTTCTCGCCTCCGACGCCCTCGCAAAGCTCGGTACTCCGCTGCTTGAGCGACTCGTCGCCGAGACAAAGTTGCCCGTCATCGCTCACCTCGGGGTGCTTCAGCACGCGGATGTTGTGTACGCGTCCAAGGTTGCTGCGGCCCGCGCGCCAGCCGTCGTCACGAGCATCGGTGTACGGCTCCCCGCCCACCTCACCGCCACAGGGCGGGCAATGCTCTCCGCGCTGTCGAACGCCCAGTTCGAAGCCATCTACCCAAGCCAGACTCTGCCGCTCCGAACCAGCAAGGGGCCGTCGTCGGTGGCCGAACTTCGCACCCTGCTTGCCGAAACCCGCGAGCGCGGGTGGGCGACGGAGGATGGCGACATCGACCCCGCTTACGCCTCGGTGGCTACGGTGGTGCTCGACCACAACGGCTACCCCGCGGCATCCGTCGGGCTCACCTTTCGACGCACTCTCGTGGATGACGCGCAGTGGACAAAGTTCGGTCGCGCTACCGCAGCCGCTGCCGCGACGCTCAGCCGCCGCATCCGTGGTCGCGGGTAATCCACTCAGCCGAGATCTTTCATCATTCAGGAGTTTGCACAACGAAACCTGCCAGTCGGTTGGTTTCGGAGGTGATTTCAGCCGAATTTTCACACCAGCCCCACAAACTCCTGAATGATGAAAGTAAGACACGCCAACAAAGGAGTTCGGATGTCGCCCGAGAAGAACACCACGCCCAGCACGAGCGACGTCATCGTTATCGGAGCGGGTCTTGCGGGCCTTGTCGCCGCAGCAGAGCTCGTCGACGCTGGCAAACACGTGACGATCCTCGATCAGGAGCCGGAGACGAGCTTCGGCGGCCAGGCCTGGTGGTCCTTCGGTGGGCTCTTTCTCGTCGACTCCCCTGAGCAGCGCCGCATGGGCATCAAAGACTCTCTCGAACTCGCCCGCCAAGACTGGGCGGGCACAGCAGGTTTCGATCGAGAAGAAGACCTCTGGCCACGCAAGTGGGCCGAGGCATACCTGCAGTTCGCTGCTGGCGAGAAGCGAGAGTGGCTGCGCGGCATGGGCGTGAAGTTCTTCCCGGTCGTCGGATGGGCTGAGCGCGGCGGCTACACCGCCACCGGTCACGGCAACTCGGTACCCCGCTTTCACATCACGTGGGGCACCGGCCCCGGCATTCTTGAGCCCTTCATCAAACGCGTACGTGCGGGCGCAGAGGCTGGTCTCGTCACGCTCAAATTCCGCCACCAAGTCGACGAGCTCATCGTCGAAAATGGTGCAGTTGTCGGCGCACGCGGCACCATCCTGAAACCGGATGACGCGGCCCGCAGCGAGGCCACCAACCGCGAGAAGGTGGGCGAATTTGAATCCCGTGCCAGCGCAGTTATTGTCGCAAGCGGCGGCATTGGCGGAAACCACGACCTCGTGCGCAAGCAGTGGCCGCGCCGCTTCGGTGAGCCGCCGGCGCACATGATCTCCGGTGTTCCAGCGCACGTGGACGGCCGCATGCTCGGCATCAGCGAGAAGGCCGGCGCGAACCTCATCAACGGCGACCGCATGTGGCACTACGTGGAGGGAATCAAAAATTTTGCCCCAGTGTGGCCCAAGCACGGCATCCGCATTCTGCCTGGCCCTTCGAGCATCTGGCTTGACGCGACGGGCAAGCGCCTTCCGGTTCCCCTGTTTCCCGGCTTTGATTCGCTGGGCACGCTCGAGCACATCATGACGACCGGGTACGACTACACGTGGTTCATCTTGACGCAGAAGATCATTGAGAAGGAGTTCGCACTCAGCGGCAGCGAACAGAACCCCGACCTCACGAACAAGAGCATCCGTGAGCTTCTCAAACAACGTCTCGGTAAGGGTGCGACCGGTCCGGTCGAAGCGTTCAAAGAGAAGGGCGAAGACTTCATCGTCGCCGACACTCTTGACGAGATCATCGCTGGCATGCAAAAACTGGAGCCGGATGCACCGCTCGATGCCACCCGAGTGCGCGAAGAGATCGAGGCGAGAGACCGCGAGCTCACCAACAAATTTGCGAAAGATTCGCAGATCAACGCCCTGCGGCAGGCGCGCAGCTATCTCGGCGACAAGCTCATCCGTGTGGCCAAACCGCACCGCATCCTCGACCCGAAAGCGGGGCCTCTCATTGCTGTGCGGTTGCACATTCTCACCCGCAAAAGTCTCGGCGGTATCGAGACAAATCTGGACTCTCAAGCGCTCGGCGTAGACGGTCAGCGCATCCCCGGGCTCTACGCTGTGGGTGAGGCGAGCGGGTTTGGTGGGGGCGGCGTGCACGGCTACCGAAGCCTCGAAGGCACCTTCCTAGGCGGATGCTTGTTCAGCGGCAGACAGGCGGGCCGGGCGCTCTCGCACGAGCCCGAGCAGTAAGCACCAGCTCGACACGCGATTCCTTTCTTGGCCTCTTTTCCTTCCGAGTCAGTGGAGCCGACCCCTTACCCGACGATCGTCGGTGCCACCCCGCTGACAGCACCCGCGGGAACACCGTGGAAACCCGCATGGATCTGGCTGCTCGTCTTCGTTCCCTTGCTGCCCAGCCCATTCCCTTGGGCCTTTTCGTTCATTTCGAGCATCGTGTATGTTATCGGTCGCTCCGTCGTCGTGAGGCGCCGCACCGGCAAAGGAATCTCGCCCCTGTGGGTCGTGATCGCGGTCTATCTCCTCGTGAACATCATTGTGACCTTTTACCTTGTCGGGGTCGCGATGAACTCTCTGCAGCAGATGACGACGTACCTTTCCTGATCAGCACTCAGCACTCAGCACTCTTCACTATGCCTGAAGCGTCCACGGCTTCCTGCGCACGAGCACGTGGCCGCGCTGTGAGCTCAGCCGCGTCCACGGCCCCGTTTCAAAGACCCGCACCGATTCGGGTGGCGACAAAAAGCCGAGCGTGTAGCTCGCGAACCCCGCCCCAGACGGAATATGCTCGAACCCGTCGATGGGTCGGCTCCAGACTTCGGCGCGCGCACGGTGCACCAGTAGCTCCCCCGTCCCTGCGGGAACCGAATCCTTGATCTCGACAATTCCAGCGTCGGCAACGGCAGCAAGCACCTCCGAGGGGATCGGATCGAGTGAATGCCACCCCCCGCGCGGCGGTGAGATAGCCGCCCACACCACGGTGTTTACCTCGATCGGCAAACTTGCGACCACCTGCGCGGAGGCATCCACAACTTCGGCAGACAACTTGGCGAGGCGCTCGAGAAGTGACCGCACGGGCACGACGGCATCAAACGAATCACCCGGCGCGATAGCGAAAGTGCGAAGGCCAAGAACGGTGGGAGTCTCATCACGGAGCCCCACCGGATAGAAGATGGCGATATAAACAGCCAACACGCCAGAGCCTGCAATGAGGCGCACAGAACCATCCTCAATACGCCCAGCGCGCCCAAGAAAAGTCTGGAGGTCACTGAGAGCGAGGGAATCGACTATAGAAAATGTGCGGCTCATCTGACCTCTAAACTACCTAAGAACGCAGGGCAACGGTATGCCCCCGCGCCAACCACCGGGAGAAAACGAATGATCGAGCCTGTTGCCGGACTCCTCGCTGCGCTAGATCTTGCGGACACCGGAGCGCGAACCGACGAAGACATTTTCACGGGCGTCAGTGAGTGGATGCCGATGGGGCGCGTGTTTGGCGGACAGGTTCTCGCACAATCCGTCGTCGCGGCCTCTCGCACCGTCGAGGAAGATCGTTTCATCCACTCACTTCACGGCTACTTTCTTCGCCCAGGCGACATTACTCAGCCCATCACTTTTGCCGTGGACCGCATCCACGACGGCCGCTCGTTCTCGACTCGCCGCACGCAGGCCTACCAAAAGGGTCTACCCATCCTGTCAATGATCGCCTCGTTTCAAGACGAGGACCCGGGTCTCGAACACCAAGTTGATATGCCCACCGACATCCCGGATCCTGAGTCACTGCCCAGCGACAGCGAACTCTTGAACAAGATTGACCACCCGATTGCGCGCTACTGGGCGACCGGACGGGCATTCGATATGCGCCACATCGGCGAACCCGTGTACTTCGGTTCCGTGAAGGAACGCGTGCCGCATCAGGCGATCTGGATGAAAGCCATTGATCGCCTTCCGGATGACCCCATCCTTCATCGCGCCGCTCTCGCCTATGCCAGCGACTACTCGCTGTTAGAACCAATTTTGCGCAAACACAATGCGGCATGGGCCACGCCCGGCCTGAAGGTTGCAAGCCTCGATCACGCGATGTGGTGGCACCGATTCGGGCGAGTGGATGAGTGGCTGCTTTATGTGCAGGAGTCACCGAACGCGATCGGGGGGCGCGGCCTCGCCACCGGGCGCATTTACACTCGGGATGGCCTACTTTTAGCCACCGTCGCGCAAGAGGGCATGATCCGGGTGCCCTCGCAGTAGTCTTCGGACTTCGGTCTAGCGACCAGCACGCTGATCGCGTTTGAACGTCAACGGCTCACCGAAGTAGGGCTCCCATGCAGTCCGCTCATCATCGGAAATACGCCTGGGGCGTTGGGTTTTCCCGTCGACAAAGACCATGGTGCTTTCCGCCTTAACAACGAGTTTTCCTTGCGAAAAAACTTCGTACGAGATATCTGCGCTCGCCCCACCGACGGAGCTGATCCAGAGCTGAACATCGAGCGGCTCCCGATGATATTCAACGGCCGCAACATATTCGACAACGTGGCCAGCGATCATCGTGATCGTCTCAGACCCCGCCGTGGCTTCCAGAACCGCTGTCGGTGCCGCCTCTCCGACCTCGGGAGCCCAGAACGCTCGCACGCGAGCCTCCTCGAGAATGCGCATCATCTGCACGTTGTTCACGTGGTTGTAAGCGTCAAGATCGCCCCAGCGCAGCGGAATCGGAATGTGTACGCGCATTAGTCGCGCGTCAACTTGCGGTACGTGCTGCGATGCGGCTTTGCGGCGTCCGGGCCGAGGCGCTGGATCTTGTCTGCCTCGTATGCCTCGAAGTTGCCCTCGTACCAGTGCCAGTAAGCCGGAGCCTCTTCTGTGCCTTCCCACGCCAGGATGTGTGTGGCGGTGCGGTCGAGGAACCACCGATCGTGGGTAATCACCACAGCACAGCCGGGGAACTCGAGGAGCGCATTCTCAAGGCTCCCCAGCGTCTCAACATCCAAATCGTTTGTTGGTTCGTCCAGCAGCAGAAGGTTTCCACCTTGTTTGAGCGTCAGCGCAAGGTTCAGGCGGTTGCGCTCACCACCCGAGAGAATGCCGGCCTTCTTCTGCTGGTCTGGTCCCTTGAATCCGAACTGGCTGACGTACGCGCGGGAGGGAATCTCAACCTTGCCCACCGTGATGTAGTCGTGGCCTTCGGAGACGACCTCCCACAGCGTCTTGTTGGGGTCAATCCCACCGCGGCTCTGGTCCACGTAGGAAAGCTGCACGGTTTCACCGATCTTGAGCTCTCCGCCGTCCAGCGGTTCGATGCCCACGATGGTCTTGAAGAGGGTCGTCTTTCCCACACCGTTCGGCCCGATGATGCCGACAATGCCGTTGCGCGGGAGAGTGAAACTAAGCCCATCAATGAGGATGCGGCCGTCGAAGCCCTTGACGATCTTTTTCGCATCCAACACTTGCGAACCGAGCCTCGGCCCCACCGGGATCACGATCTCTTCGAAATCGAGCTTTCTCGTCTTCTCCGCCTCGGTCACCATTTCTTCGTAGCGAGCGAGTCGTGCTTTCGACTTTGTTTGGCGGCCCTTAGCGTTACTGCGCACCCACTCGAGTTCTGTGGCGAGTCGCTTCGCGAGCTTCTGATCTTTCTTCCCTGCAATCTGCAGCCGCTCTTGTTTCTTCTCCAGGTACGTGGAGTAGTTGCCCTCGTACGGGTACAGGTGACCGCGGTCCACTTCCGCAATCCACTCGGCGACGTGGTCGAGGAAGTACCGGTCGTGCGTGACGGCAATGACGGCACCGGGGTATTTTGCGAGGTGCTGCTCAAGCCACTGCACACTTTCAGCGTCCAAGTGGTTGGTGGGCTCATCAAGCAAGAGCAGGTCTGGCTTCTGCAGCAGAAGCTTGGTGAGGGCCACCCGTCGCTTCTCGCCACCGGAGAGGTGGGAAACTTTTTCGTCACCCGGTGGTGTGCGCAGCGCATCCATTGCCTGCTCGAGTTGGGAGTCGAGATCCCATGCGTCAGCAGCATCGATTGCTTCCTGAAGCACACCCATTTCGGCGAGGAGAGTGTCGAAGTCAGCGTCTGGCTCAGCCATTGCCGCTGAGATTTCGTTGAAGCGATCGACTTTCGCTTTGATTTCCCCCACACCTTCTTGCACGTTTTCGAGAACCGTCTTTGACTCGTCAAGTTCTGGCTCCTGCATGAGGATGCCGACAGAGTACCCGGGGCTGAGCCTGGCCTCTCCGTTACTCGGCACGTCGAGCCCGGCCATGATCTTGAGAATCGTCGACTTTCCGGCACCGTTCGGGCCGACCATGCCGATCTTCGCACCCGGGAAGAATGACATCGTCACGTCATCGAGAATTAACTTGTCGCCAACCGCTTTTCGGGCGCGCACCATCGAGTAAATGAATTCAGCCATGAGGTCTAGTCTACGAAACCCCAGCGGACCCATTGTGCCGGTGTTGCTACGGGATGGTTGCGGTCTCTCCGATGAGGCAACGTTCGCCGTTCACCGTGGGTGCCACCATGCTGGTGTAGCTGCCCGCGTGGAACTGACCGACAAGGCAACCATTGCTCGTTCGCACCGCAAACTGAATCGAGTCAGCGGGTCTGTGTAATTGGCTAGTTTTGTCGGGAGTAACTTCGAGAGCGCTCTTCTCGAAGCCTGAATTAATGAGGTTTTCGACAATCGCGGCGCCCGAGGGGTTGCTGTTCACCGACACGAGCCTTGTGTTGACAAAGTTGAAGTAGTCGAGATTCGCGAGCGCAGTCCCACCGGGAAGTAGTGTCGGATCGGGGCCAGGCTGTGCAGTCGGCACTGAGGTGGGCGCAGCAGACGCGGTGCCCGTCGCTGCAGGCACGGGCGTGGGCACTGTGTCATTGAGCTCACCAGCGCACGCTGTAAGAAGCATCAGCAGCGCGATCGTTGCCGTGGCAGCCGCTGCGGGTCGCATTTCTTGCTCTCCTCGCACCGTCAAACCCTTCTCCGTGGTGTTGGCCGATCTGGCCACTCTCGGCTGCTTCCTGTGCAGCGTTGATTTCTACCAGTGAGTCTATCTTTGCTGTCTGGCGCACCAACCTCCGCTAAAACGGTGTGACGGGATCAAGCTCTCGTTCAGCCACGAGGGGCTCAGCCGTTGCGAACTCAGTTCGCTCAGCCGTTGCGGCGTCAGTGTTCTCCGCAGCGGGAGACTCCGCAGCGGGAGACTCCGCGGCAGAAAACTCCTCCACGTCTGTTGAGTGGATGCTGCGGGCAAAAGTCGACTTACCCCAGCTGAGGTCGTGCCCAAGGGCATCCGCATCGAGATCGATATTCAGACCCTTCTTATCGCCGTCGCCCCATTCTCGAATGCGGAGGCGACCGGTCACGAGCACGCGGTCACCCTTGTGCACGGATGCAACAACATTGAGTGCGAGCTGGCGATAGCTGGATACGGTGTACCAGTTGGTTCCTGCATCCACCCATTCGTTACGTTTGCGATCGAATCGGCGCAGGTTGGAAGCGAGCCGAAAGCTCGTGACGGCAAGACCCTCTGCCGTGATGATGTGGCGTGGTGTGGTGGCGACGAGGCCGGTAATTGTCATGGTGTCAGTCATAACCACCACAGTGCCGGTGGGGCAGGTGCTGCGTGCAGACATTCGCTTCAAGGGTGGGCCACGCGCTGCAAAGCTGGTTGGGGAGGAGAAGAGCCGATCGTGATTTTTCTCCCTCACTGCGGGTCGTAGGCTTACTCCATGACGCACACTTCCAGTGATAAATCTCATGCGGGGGTTAGCACTGAAGGGGAAGTCCGGTAACACTGTGGGCTACATTTACGCGCTGTGCGCTTCACTCCTTTTTGGCACCAACGGGAGCATCTCTAAAGTCCTCCTCGAGGCAGGCTTGGAACCAGCACAACTCACTCTGTTTCGCGTCGGCGGAACGGCAGCGCTTGCCTCGATTTTCTTACTCTTCGCCAACAGATCCGCCTTCAAAGTTAGCAAGCAACAGCTTTTGGTGCTCGTCGTCATGGGAATCGTTGGCGTCGCGCTGCTTCAATTCACTTACGCGGTCGCACTTCAGACACTTCCCGTTGGGATCACTCTTCTCATCGAGTTCACCGCCGTGCTCATGGTCGCTCTTGTGGCCTTCTTCTTCTTTCACGAGAAGGTGCGTTCACGACTGTGGGTAGCCATCGGACTCGTTCTCGCGGGACTCGCTGTCGTCGCTCAGATCTGGGCAAGCGAATTACATGCGTTCGGGGTGCTGATGGCACTAATCGCGGCGGTGTGCCTCACCACCTATTTTCTGGTGGGTGAGCGAGCAGTGCGAAGGCTCTCCGCAATGGGCGTCGCGTTCTGGACGATGACTTCTGCCACAGTGTTCTGGCTTCTGTTCAGCGGATGGTGGAACATCGACCCTGCGCTTTTCACCTCCCACGTTTCTCTCAGTGGCAACCTCGCGGCCGTCGAATTGCCCCTCATACTCCCCCTGTTATGGAACGTCGTTCTCGGCTCATTCGCCCCGTTCTTCTTGTCGCTTCTCGCCCTCAAAACGCTCTCCGCTACTGCGGCAGGGGTGATTTCTTCCGCAGAAGTAATCTTTGCGTTCGTCGTAGCGTGGTTGTGGCTCGGCGAGGGCCTCACTCCGCTGCAGTTTGGCGGCGCCGTCGTCGTACTGGCCGGCATCATTCTGGCCCAGTCTGCGCGAGCCGACAAGGTCGTGCTGGCCGACCTCGCCCTCACGACCCAGGAGATCGACACGATCGTCTGAGCAAAAGCCATACCGAACTGATGTCAGTGGCATTGCTTACTGTGAGCGAGAACCCAATACATTCGGCCGGCTGAAATTCGGGAGTGAAGAATGACAACATTCGACTTCGCCGGTGCATCGCTTCGTGTGCGCCCCGAGCGGCCTGGAGTCCCCGCGCGTCGGGACATCACCCTCGTGCAGTTGCACGATGATCTCTGGCGGGTCACGCGTAGAGACGGCGAGGTGCTCGGCTATGTGGAGGGTTTCTCCGAGTCGCGCGGGCGCCGCTTTCGTTCAAAGCGACTCATCGTTTTACGGAAAACGTTCGTGCCCCTTGGGGAGTTTTGGAATTTTGATGATGCCGTGGATTGCTTGCGGTTCGGATAACTCATCCTCTACCTGAATGTTCGCCAGTCTCGGGAGTGGTGAACGGGGTTAACGAGTTGAGCGAGGTAGCCTGCGGTTATGCAGTGGTGGGATAACTTCGTATATTGGTTTTATTCGGATGCCGGATCGCACGTCTTCACGACCGCGATTGTGCCTGGCGTGGCGATCATCGTCGCTGGAGTCATCGGTGCGCTGATCGGTCGTGGTTCAACTAAACGCATAGTGAATCTGCACGACCGCACCGAGCGCGCGGCCGCCGTCACCGCCATGATTAGCGCTGCCCGGCGCGCAGCCAACTGGAATTCTCTTTCAGCTCCAGAACAACAGCAGTCCGACCACATCGCGCTGGAGTGCGATGTGCGTCTGCGGTTGCTTCCCTTGGCCGGCGCGGGGATGGCCGCGGAGTGGGCGTCGCATGAGCTCGCTGAGCTGAAGAAGCAGGCAATCTCCTTCAGCTTTCAAGCATCCCAGTCGCTCAAGGAGTTCAAGGATCGCCTACTCGAGTGGCAGGCGCATCCGGCCCGCGCAAAGAAGCTTTTCAAGACTGACCTCGACTCGTGGGCATATGAGGCGTCCCTGAGCGATCAGGATCTTGCCGCCCAGCAGAAAGCGTGGGAGGCGCAGCAGGCGTCGCTCAAAGCCGAACCCGCCGAGAGAGTCGAAACCCACGTCGCTGCGGTGCAACCGCATGCTCCAGCGCCGGCCTCCGAGCATGTTGCACGTCTGGACGCACCTCCGCCTTCGGAGTGAGGCGATCGCACTGACGACTCACGGTGCGCTGAGGTGCCCTCGGCAGGAGTCGAACCTGCGACCAAGAGATTAGAAGGCTCCTGCTCTATCCGCTGAGCTACGAGGGCGAAGTGCGGTTCCACGATACCGCAGCAGCCCTAGAGTGAGCGTCAGTACTCGCTATTGTCCGCCGTCGCGATCCGCCGGGTCGTCAACCTGCTCACTTTCGGCAGCATCGTAGGTGTACGTTACGTGGTACTGCCCACCGAGTTCCCGCCAGCTTCCCGCGTTGTAGTCGATCATGGTCTCTTTGCCATTCACGGCGGTGATAACGGTGAGCTCGGCATCCCACGTGCCATCGGTGCTTATCCGCCGGTCTGTTTGACCATCGTTCGGCCCGCCAGAGAAGATCACAATATATTCATCGCCACGCTTGATGGTGGGGGTCTCTTCGCTCATGCTCTCTTACTACCATGTCCCCGCCACAAACGCACTACCTGAGGGGGTCAGCGCACGACAGTAGACTGAGGCAATGGCAAACGGTAACGATCGACTCGTCTGGATCGACTGCGAAATGACGGGGCTCGACGTGGCTATTGACCAACTTGTTGAGGTTGCCGTTGTCGTCACCGACTTCGAGTTGAACATCATGGACCCGGGTTTCAACATTGTCATCAACCCGGATCAGAGCGCGCTCGACAACATGAGCGAATTTGTGCAGCAGATGCATGAGTCGTCAGGTCTGCTTGAGGCGATTCCCGACGGGGTAACCCTCACCGAGGCGCAGGATGCCGTTCTCGACTACATTCGTCAGTTCGTTCCGAACCCCCAGAGTGCGCCCCTCGCCGGAAACACCATTGGCACAGATCGTGCATTCCTGGCCAAGTACATGCCCCGCGTCGACACGCACCTTCATTACCGCAACGTCGATGTGTCCTCGATTAAAGAGCTCGTGCACCGTTGGATGCCGCGCATCTACTTCAATGCACCGGTGAAAGATGGCGGCCACCGCGCCCTCGCTGACATTCTCGAATCAATCCGCGAATTGGACTATTACCGCAAGACAGCATTCGTGGCGGAGCCGGGCCCGACTACCGCCGAGGCGCAAACGATCTCCGCTGCGGTCGTTGAGAACTTCGCTGCCGGACTGTAATAGGATAGTGAGTCGTTGCCGGGCATTTTGTCGGGCACATGGTGGGCGTAGCTCAGTTGGTAGAGCGCTGGCTTGTGGTGCCGGATGTCGCGGGTTCGAGTCCCGTCGTTCACCCCAATGGAATGACCCAGCCTAGGCTGGGAGTATGTCGGACACTCTTGAGCAGACGCGCACGCACGTGCAGAGCGCTCTCGATGCGCCCTGGGTGACCATCGTGTTGAATGACCCCGTCAACTTGATGTCCTACGTATCGTATGTATTTCGAACCTACTTCGGGCACCCTCCGGCAGAAGCTGAACGGCTCATGCTTCAGGTGCATCTCACCGGTCGCGCTGTGCTCGCCACGGGCACGCGAGAAGAGATGGAACGCCACGTCGAAGCCATGCACGATTTCGGTCTCTGGGCGACCATGGGCAAGGCGGATGCGTGAAAGCATTCACCTTTAAGCCTGACGGCACGGTTTACGCACAATTAAGCCGCGATGAGGCGCTCTTGCTGCAGAACCTCACCGCTCAAGTTTGCGGACTGCTGCGTGAAGGCAGCGCAACAGATCCTGCAATCGTGCGTCTTCTGCCCGACGCCTATCCGAACGATCACGAAGCATCGGCGGAGTTCCGTCGGTTCACGGCGTCTGGGCTGGTCGACCGAAAACTCTCCAACGCTGAAACCGTATTGACGTCGCTGTCGTCATCGATGGACTCAGGTGAGTTGCATTTAGATGGCACCGAATCACAGGCATGGCTGCGGTGCCTCACCGACATCCGGCTCACTCTCGCCAGTCGACTCGGTATCGAAACGGACGATCAGGAACCCAGCAGTGACTTCGTCTTGCAAGAGCTTTACAATTGGCTCGGATTTTTGCAAAACTCTCTCGTGGAGGCGGTCAGCGAGAATATCACCGCCGAGTCCAACAACAGCAGTGGCCCTGGCGATGAGTGACCTCGATATCGACGCAGAAGCATTCGAGGCACTGGTTGTGGCGGAACTCGACAAGCTTCCAGATGACATGGTCGACGGGCTCGACAATATTGTGTTCATCGTCGAGGACCGACCAGACGATGGCTCACTCGACGTCTTAGGGCTCTATGACGGGGTCAGCCTCACCGAGCGGGGGCAGTACGGTTTTGGCGAGTTGCCTGACCGCATCATCCTGTTCCGCGAGCCGCTTCTGGATGTCAGTTCAGACCTCGGCGACCTCAGAGACCAAATCCATGTCACCCTCGTGCACGAAATTGCGCACTTCTATGGGATTGACGACGAGCACCTGCACGAATTGGGCTGGGCCTAAAAGATCTCGCTGCCGCTGATCACGGTGCTGGCGAGTTCGCGCGGATTCTCACGCGCGATGAATTCGTCCTCTTGCTCAGCCCACTCATCCCAGCGCTCTGCCCATGAGTCGCCGTCCCGCTCCCTCACGCGTTGCCTGCGGGTCGACTCCTCTTCCTCAACCCAGACGGCGTAGGCGGCCAGGGCGCGGTTTGCACGAGTTAGAGCACCGCACCCTTCAATAAGGATCGGCCTGCTCTGGTCGAGCATGTGCCATTCGGCTGGCGCGTTGTCAGCCCAGTCCCATCGCTGCCAACGTCGCACGGCTGCTGCAATCACGAAGTCGTGCACGTGCCTGCTGCCCGCATCGAGGCCACCCCAACCGGGGTAAAGGTCGTCCATGCGCACGAGCTGAAGCTCGGGCTTCTGCCCCACCATGGCCCGCGCGAGCTCGCTCTTTCCTGACCCGCTGCGACCGTCGACGAGCACAATGTCGGGGCGGGGAGCTGAGGGTGCTCCGCTCTCTGGCTGTGCGGCGCTATCCGACAATGAAGTTCCAATGTCCAGTAAGAACCGCCGCCGCAATCGCCATCATGCCCACCATCAAACCAGCAATCAACACGCACCACTCACCCCGTCCGAACAGTGACTCGCGAGCCCACGTGCGGGGCGTTGTGCCACCAAAGCCCCGCGCCTCCATGGCGACAGCAAGTTTGCTGCCCCTGCGGATGGCCAAGACGAGGAGCGTAAATACCTGACCTGGGATACGCCGGATGCGACCGGTGTCGCCCACTCCCCTCGCCCGGCGTGCGAGTTCCAAGAACTTCCAATCCTCAAGAAAGAGCCCCACGAGCCTGAATGCGGCGAGGGCTCCCAGCACGAAACGGGCGGGAAGGTGCCACACCTGGGAGAGGCCATCCGCGAGATCGGTGGCGTCGACGGTGATGAACAAGACGACTGCCGGCAAAGCGATGGCGAGCACCCGAAGAGTTGTGGCAACCGCGAGGTCGATCGAGCCGTCGCTGACGCGCATCGCCAGCCATTCGAAGTGGATGGTTCCCGACGGCTTACCGTACAGAAGAATGGTGAGGCCCGTGAACGGTGCTGCTACCCACACGGGCAGAGTGCGGAGAAAGAACTGTCGAGCAGGTATTCCGAGAAAAAGAAACGCTACGAGTTCCATCGCCAGCGCAGTTCCGGCCGACACCCAGTCGATGGTAAGGATCAAAAATCCTGTGAGCAGAAGCGATGCCCCCAGTTTTGCCACCGGGTTGACGTGAGCAAACCGATGCGTCACAAGCGCACCTCCTGATCGGCGAGGGCCTCGACAAAGAAGTGGTCATGAGTCATGGCGATGACGGATCGGCCCTCATCAACAAGCTCAGCAAGAAACGCCACAAGCTCCTGCCAGGTGCGAGAATCTTGACCGAACGTGGGCTCGTCCAAGACCATCACCCGCGGTTGTGTGGCCAGCACTGTCGCCACACTCAGGCGACGCTTCTCTCCGCCAGAAAGCGTGAACGGATTCGCTGCCGCCAGTGCGTCAAGGCGCAACCGCTGCAAGAGTTCATCCACGCGTGCTG
>JBDSUT010000251.1:0-3178 GCA_039927595.1 Terrimesophilobacter sp. | reverse complement strand
GCAGCCCTCTGATATCTCGCGAGCCTTGACGCGCATTTCGCATGAGATCCTCGAATCAAATCGTGGAGGTTCCGATTTGATTATTCTTGGCATTCCCACTCGGGGTGTGATTCTGGCGGAGCGCATGAGCGCGATACTGGAGTCGATCGAGCCTGGTAGCGGCACCGTGGGAACACTCGATATCACCATGTACCGCGATGACTTGGGCAGAAACGTAACCCGCACACCCCGACCCACCCTCATCCCGGCCGGCGGCATCGATGGCAAGACGGTAGTTCTCGTCGACGACGTGTTGTATTCCGGGAGAACCATCCGCGCTGCACTGGATGCCATGCTCGATATTGGCCGTCCTCGCGTTGTGCGTCTTGCCGTGTTGGTTGATCGTGGCCACCGGGAACTGCCGATCAGAGCTGACTTCGTTGGAAAGAACCTTCCGAGTTCTCTTTCGGAGCGAATCAACGTGCGGCTTAAGGAGATTGACGGCGTCGAAGAGGTGACGATCGAACAATGAGGCACCTACTCAGCACTCGGTCGTTGACGCGCGATGAGACGATAGTGATTCTCGATGTTGCCGAGGACATGTTGGAGGTTTCCGGCAGAGAAGTTCCCAAGCTGCCTGCGCTTCGCGGCAAAACGGTCATCAATTTATTTTATGAAGACTCCACGCGCACGAGAGTGTCGTTCGAGGTTGCCGCCAAGAGATTGAGCGCTGACGTGATCAATTTCAGCGCAAAAGGTTCAAGCGTGTCAAAGGGGGAGAGCCTCAAAGACACCGCTCAGACCCTCGCAGCCATGGGAGCGGATGCAGTGATCGTGCGGCACTTCGCTTCGGGTACGCCCGACGTTCTGGCTCGCAGCGGTTGGATCGATGCGGGCATAGTGAACGCGGGCGACGGAACACACGAGCATCCCACTCAGGCACTCATCGATGCGTTCACCATTCGGCGCCGACTTCACGGTGCCGCAGCACGGGGTAAGGGGCTGGATGGGTGCCACGTCACCATCGTGGGTGACATTTTGCACTCCCGCGTAGCCCGCTCGAATATTTGGTTGCTCACCACCCTCGGCGCCTCCGTGAGCCTTGTTGCTCCCGCCACTTTGCTGCCGGTGGGAATCGAGAGCTGGCCAGTGGAAGTCGACTTCGATCTAGACAATTCACTAAAGTCACAACCCGACGTCGTCATGATGCTGCGCATTCAGGCCGAACGCATGCACGACGCTTTTTTCCCCAACGAACGCGAGTATTCCCGCCGCTGGGGGCTCGACGCCGAGCGATTGGCGAAACTCGGTGGTTCGTGCCTCATCATGCATCCTGGCCCGATGAATCGCGGACTCGAAATTTCTTCGGGTGCAGCCGATTCGGCCCAATCAACTATTCGAGAACAAGTGGCGAACGGGGTTTCGGTGCGCATGGCCGTGCTTTACCTTCTGTTGTCAGGAACAGGAATGAATGCCTCATGACGACGATGGTGATTCGCGGCGTAACGATGGTGGATGGCTCGTCGACTGACCTTTTGATTGCGGAGGGCATCATCGCGGAGATTGGTGCAGGGCTCAGCCACGCGAATGCGACCGTGATCGATGCCGCTGGGCTGATTGCGCTGCCCGGACTTGTCGATCTCCACACCCACCTTCGTGAGCCGGGCGGAGAACACAGCGAGACCGTTCTTACTGGCTCACGCGCCGCCGCGAGTGGGGGTTTCACCGCGCTGCACGCGATGGCGAACACTTCACCTGTGGCAGACACCGCAGGGGTCGTTGAGCAGGTGCAAGCACTCGGGAATGACGCCGGGTACGTCACGGTCCGTCCGATCGGAGCAGTGACTATTGGATTGGGTGGAACTCAACTCGCCGAGATCTGTGCGATGGCGAGGTCGAGGGCAAAAGTGCGCGTCTTTTCTGACGACGGAAAATGTGTGTCAGATGCGCTTCTCATGCGCCGAGCGCTCGAATACGTAAAGACGTTTGATGGTGTGGTGGCTCAGCACGCGCAAGAGCCGAGACTTACCGAAGATGCGCAAATGAACGAGGGTTCCGTCAGCAGCGAATTGGGGCTTGAAGGTTGGCCTGCGGTCGCAGAGGAAGCCATCATTGCGCGAGATGTGTTGCTCGCTCAGCACGTCGGAGCGCGACTGCACATCTGCCACGTATCGACGGCCGGAGCAGTGGAAGTGGTGCGCTGGGCTAAGGCCCGCGGCATCCAGGTGACGGCAGAGGTCACACCTCACCACCTCCTGCTCACGGAAGAACTAGCGCGCGGCTACGATGCGCGTTTCAAAGTGAACCCTCCTCTCCGGCGAGCGGAAGATGTCGAGGCCCTCCGAGCAGGTGTGGCCGACGGCACGATCGACATCATCGCGACCGACCACGCTCCGCATCCGGTCGAAGGCAAAGATTGTGCATGGGCGGAAGCGGCTTTCGGAATGGTCGGGCTGGAATCTGCGCTCTCGGTGGTTCAGGCATCACTCGTCGATTCTGGCTATCTCCGGTGGTCGGATGTCGCACGAGTGCTCTCTCGCGCGCCCGCCTTCATCGGGCGCCTCGACGGTTACGAGCGGGGCATAGTGAAGGGTGCGCGAGCCGAACTCACGCTTCTTGACCCAGCGACCTCGCGCGACTTCACCGTCGATGACCTCCGAGGCCGATCGACAAACTCGCCCTACCTCGGAATGACGCTGCCAGGAAGGGTCAC
Organism: Terrimesophilobacter sp.; assembly: GCA_039927595.1. Classification (GTDB taxonomy): domain Bacteria; phylum Actinomycetota; class Actinomycetes; order Actinomycetales; family Microbacteriaceae; genus Terrimesophilobacter. Next base: position 486 of record JBDSUT010000251.1, on the reverse strand, counting down.
GACGACAATTCACGCCGGCTATCCCACGGTACTGGACGGCAAATTGGTTGACGTCGAACTCGTCGCAGAGTATGCAGAACAGACCAGAGGAGAATCCCGTGGATAGGCTCACCCCCACTCTCATCATCGTGGGCATCATCGTGGTGGCGGTCGCTGGAATGTACTTTGGCTGGCGCGCTCTCGTTCGGAAGGGCGCAGGTTTAGTAGCGCCCAATCCGGTACCAGGCAGCGTCGGAAAGGTGGTTTCCACTTTCGCCGGGCTCTACGTAGCAACGACCTTGGCGGCGAAACCCTTTGAGCGCGTTGCCGCTCACGGGCTCGGTTTCCGCGCCCGAACCAAAGTGGCGGTCAGCCGCGACGGTATCACCGTGGAGTTTATGGGACGGGATCCGTTCTTCATTGACCGTCGTTCGATTCTCACCGTGCAGCGGGCCACCTGGGCTATCGACAAAGCGGTGGAGCCCGGTGGGCTCATTGTCGTGACCT
>JBDSUT010000250.1:0-8079 GCA_039927595.1 Terrimesophilobacter sp. | reverse complement strand
CCGTTCGGCTTGCGCAGCGTGGAAATCATCCCAGGTGTGCCACTGGGGGTCATTCTCGGCATCTTCGTGATCCTGCTCGCCGCCTACTCACTCGTGATGGACTTCGACCAGATCAAAACAGGTGTTGAGCGTGGTGCACCACGCATTTATGGGTGGTCTGCGGCGTTTGGCATCATGCTCACCGTCGTATGGCTGTACCTAGAGATCCTGCGCCTGCTCGCGATCCTCAGAAACTAGGCGCGAAAGCGCCTTCACTGCTGTGCGTTACCCTCGGCCGAGACGGCCTCGGAGTGAAAACGCGTAAAGGCGCGAAAGCGCCTTCACTGCTGTGCGTTTTCACTCCCACTCGATCGTGCCGGGCGGCTTCGACGTGATGTCGAGCACGACACGGTTCACGCCATCCACCTCGTTGGTGATGCGATTCGAGATGCGCGCGAGCACGTCGTAGGGCAGGCGTGACCAGTCCGCCGTCATGGCGTCCTCCGACGAGACAGGGCGAAGAACGATCGGGTGACCATAGGTGCGTCCGTCGCCCTGCACGCCCACAGAGCGCACATCAGCAAGCAGCACCACTGGGCACTGCCAAATCTCCCCGTCGAGCCCAGCGGCGGTCAGCTCGGCGCGAGCGATCGCGTCGGCGTGACGCAGAAGCTCCAGCCGCTCCGGCGTGATCTCTCCGACAATGCGGATGCCGAGGCCTGGGCCAGGGAACGGTTGCCGCGAGACGATCGGCTCCGGTAGACCAAGCTCGCGACCGATCGCCCGCACCTCGTCTTTGAACAGGGTGCGCAGCGGCTCCACGAGCTCGAACTGCAGGTCTTCTGGCAGGCCGCCCACGTTGTGGTGACTCTTGATGTTTGCCGTGCCTGAGCCCCCGCCAGATTCAACGACATCCGGGTAGAGCGTGCCCTGCACGAGAAACTTGATCGCCTCGCCGTCGGCTTGAGCCTCGGCCACGAGTTCCTCTGCCGCGTACTCGAAGCAGCGGATGAACTCCCGGCCAATAATTTTGCGCTTCGTTTCCGGGTCGCTCACTCCGGCGAGCGCCTCAATGAACTGGTCGACGGCGTGAATCGTCACGAGCCGCACGCCCGTGGAGGCGACGAAGTCTTCTTCAACTTGGCGACGCTCATCCTGCCGCAGCAACCCGTGGTCGACGAAGATGCAGGTGAGCTGGTCACCCACCGCTTTGTGCACGATCGCGGCAGCGACGGCGGAATCGACACCACCGGAGAGGCCGCAAATTACCCGACCCGTTCCCACCTGAGCGCGGATGCGGGCAACCTGATCCGTAATCACGTTGCTGGCCGTCCAGGTCGCGGGAATGCCTGCAGCGTCGTGGAGAAAGTTTTCGAGCACACTCTGGCCGTACTCGGAATGCTTCACCTCTGGGTGCCACTGCACGCCGTAAAGCTTGCGCTCGTCGTTCGCGAAGGCGGCGACCGGGGTTGAGGTGCTCGACGCGAGCACCGTGAAGCCGTCGGGAGCGGCAGACACCGAGTCGCCGTGACTCATCCACGTTGACTGTGCGAGCGGCTGCCCTGCCAGCAGGGGGCCTTCCTCACCTGTGAGCAGGACATCCGTTGCGCCGTATTCGCGCTGGCCGGTGCGCGACACCTCGCCCCCCAACTGCTTCGCCATGACCTGAAAGCCGTAACAAATTCCGAGCACGGGGATGCCGAGCTCGAGAATGCCGGCGTCAAGAGAGGGCGCCCCCTCCTCGTAAACGCTGGAGGGTCCTCCGGTCAGAATCACCGCAGCGGGCTTACGCGCAGCGACCTCCGCAGCGGTGATCGTGTGCGACACGATCTCCGAGTAGACGTGTGCCTCACGCACTCGGCGGGCAATCAACTGCGCATACTGAGCGCCAAAGTCGACGACGAGAACCGGGCCGTGATCGCTCACTCAGAAACCTCCGTGTTGGTGACGTGCGCGGTGCGAGCCTCCAGCGTGGCAAGTTCCGCATTGACCCGCTTGGGAACGGTGTGCTCGAAGAAGTACGACAGGAACGGAACGACCCCGCCGAGGGCAATAAGCAGAAATCGTCCAAAACTCCAGCCCATGAGGCGCCAAAGTACGAAGTCGCAGGCGAGGTAGAAAACGTACAACCAGCCGTGCACGATCAGGATGATCGTGGACAGGTTGATGGCCGTAATGGCTTCCTTGGGCGTGAGGGTGAGGAACCCGAACGGACTGCCCATCTCGATGTCCTGGCCGAAACCGTAGCGGAACACCATCATGAGCACGAGAAGCAAGAGAAAAGACCCCGTGATGATCGCGGAAACCTTGTACAACTTGAGCCAAAAGCGAATACGGGGCACGTCAGAGAGTCGAGGCAAATCAAGCATGGTTTTAGTTTACGTGGCGTGTTCTCTCTCCCAGACATCCCGCACGAGCCTCCACCAGAGGAACACTGCGAACCCGGCAAAGATCACCCACTCCGCCGCGTAGAACAGGTTGAGCCAGTTGAGCTCCACGGACGTGTCTGGCGGCGGTGCACTAATCGCCTCGAGACCTTGCAGCGGCGAAGCCGAGACGACGTAGCCGTTGTAGACGCCAAACTCATCCACCGTCGACCACAGGTTCACCATCGCCCCCATCGACAGCGCGTGAAGTTCGCCGGACTGAAAATCACTCGTCTGAGGCCCTTCGTCACCGACCAGTCGACCGGTGACCGTCACACTGTCAGCGGCAACGTCACTCATGGCCTTCGTAGCCTGACTCTCGGATGCCGTCCAGCCCAACGCGACGGCGACCCCGGCCCCCTCCGCTGTCGTCAGGTGCCCCACCACCCAGAACCCGCTCTCGCCGTGATTGATGCGGTCACTGAGAATAACGGTGTCTGCGGGGTTGTACAGCCCGCTTACGGTCACACGCTGGCCCTCAGCTGGCGCAGGCAGATCGGTCTGCGGCTGAACAACATCCTGCAACGCCACGACCATCTCCGTTGGTCGATCGACGACCGTGCCCTCGCTGATGCTGCGACTAAGTTGCCACTGGCTGAGCAACGCGAACGCCGCAGCCACCGCGAGCGCGAGGAGTAGCGCGCCGATCCAGCGCGGACGAAGGGCAATTCTGAGCATGTCTAGCGGGTGAGGGAAATGTCGGGGGCCTCGAGCCGCACGCGGTCCGCGGAGGCGTCATCCGGTTGCTCCTGGCTGGCCCGCTCCGCGGTCACACGCTTGAGATAAAACTGCACTTCTTGCTCGACACGAGCATCGCTCCACCCGAGCACCTCACCCATCAACCGGGCAGCGACAGGCGCTGCCGAGACGCCACGGTCCCACGCTTCGATCGAAATGCGCGTTCGGCGGGCGAGCACGTCATCCAAGTGCAGAGCCCCTTCGTGCGTTGCCGCGTACACGACCTCGGCTTCGAGGTAGTCGTCTGCGCCAGGCAGGGGGTGGTTCAGCTCTGGTCGCTCCCGGATGAGGTCAAGAAGTTCATCCGTCATCGTGCCGTAGCGATTAAGAAGGTGCTCAATGCGCACGCGATGAACTCCGAACGCGCGGGCAATCTTCGAGCGCTTGTTCCACGCTGCTTGGTACCCCTCGGCCCCGAGCAGTGCGACATCTTCTGTCGTACTCGCTGGCACTTTTTCGTCGAGGGCGGCGACCGCCTCATCGATGGCATCCTTCGCCATGATGCGGTACGTGGTCCACTTGCCGCCGGCAACCACAACAAGACCGGGAACGCTGTGCGCCACAATGTGCTCGCGAGAAAGCTTGGAGGTCTGATCGCTTTCGCCCGCGAGCAAAGGACGAAGCCCGGCGTATACGCCCTCGACATCCTCGCGCGTCAAGGGCACGTTGATGACCTTGTTCACGTGCTCTAGCAGGTAGTCAATGTCTGCGGCTGTTGCAGCCGGATGAGCCTTGTCGAGCTTCCAGTCGGTGTCGGTCGTTCCGATGAGCCAGTGTCGACCCCACGGGATGATGAACAGCACGCTCTTCTCGGTGCGCAGCAGCAGCCCGGCCTTGGACTGGAACCGGTCGCGGGGGACCACGAGGTGGATGCCCTTTGACGCGCGCACCTTGAATTGGCCCCGTTCCCCGACCATCGACTGCGTGTCATCCGTCCACACGCCCGTCGCGTTGACGACCTGGCGCGCCCGGATCTCGAAGCGCTCGTCGGTGAGAAGGTCGTGCGCGTGCACCCCAACTACACGTTCACCCACCTTGAGAAAGCCCTCCACCCGCACCCGGTTCGCGACGTGAGCGCCATAAAAAGACGCTGTGCGAGCGAGACTCGACACGTACCGTGCATCGTCGACTTGAGCGTCGTAGTAGGTAATTCCGCCCACGAGCGCGTCATCGCGCAGGCTCGGCATGAGCTTGTGCACCTGCCGCTTACTCAAGTGGCGGTGGTGCGGAACACCAGGAGGGCGACCGCCGCTGTAGCTGAAAATGTCGTACAGCAGCATGCCAGCGCCAATGTAGAGCCGCTCAATGATCGGCGTCTTTAACGGGTAAAGAAAGCGAACCGGCTTGACGAGGTGCGGGGCAAGGCGCTGCAACAGCAGGCCACGCTCAATGAGTGCCTCGCGCACGAGGCGAAAGTTGAGTTGTTCAAGATAGCGGATGCCGCCGTGCACCAGCTTTGACGACCGGCTCGAGGTGCCGCTGCCCCAGTCGCGCGCCTCCACCATTCCGACGCGCAGGCCGCGCGTGACCGCATCCATTGCGCTGCCCGTACCGACGATGCCGCCACCGATCACCAGAATGTCGAGTTCTTTTTCTTTCAGCGCTGTGATTGCGGCAGCCCTCTCGGCCGGGCCGAGCTTCGTGGATCGGGTAACAGTGTGTTGAGCCATGGTTATCCCTTAGGCGTGATACGGCGCGAGCACTACTTCGACCCGCTGGAATTCCTTCAGATCTGAGTATCCGGTTGTGGACATCGCGCGCCGGAGCGCACCGATGAGGTTGACATTTCCTGAAGCGTCCGTTGCCGGGCCGAACAGGATCTGCTCGAGCGGGGCGACCGAGCCGACCTCGACGCGGTTTCCGCGCGGGAGTTCAGGGTGGTGAGCCTCTGCGCCCCAGTGCATGCCCCGACCGGGCGCCTCTGTCGCTCGCGCAAGAGTACTGCCGAGCATGACCGCATCCGCACCGACCGAGATTGCCTTCACAATGTCGCCGGAGCTTCCGAGGCCACCGTCAGCGATGACGTGCACGTATCGCCCACCGGACTCGTCCAAATAGTCGCGGCGGGCGCCGGCAACATCCGCCACCGCTGTCGCCATGGGAGCGTGGATGCCGAGGCTCGCGCGCGTGGTCGATGCCGCTCCTCCGCCGAATCCGACGAGCACACCGGCAGCCCCGGTGCGCATGAGGTGCAGCGCGGGAGTGTAACCAGCGGCCCCACCCACAATCACCGGCACATCGAGTTCGTAAATGAACTTCTTGAGGTTGAGCGGCTCCTGATTTTTGGAGACGTGCTCCGCGCTCACGGTCGTGCCGCGAATGACGAAGATATCGACTCCGGCCGCCACGACGGTCTCGTAAAGCCGCTGCGTGTGCTGCGGCGACAGAGCGCCAGCCACGGTCACACCGGCAGCACGGATCTCAGCCAGGCGGCTCGTGACGAGTTCCGGCTTGATCGGCTCGTCGTAAATTTGTTGCATTCGCCGCGTGGCCTCGGCGGCAGGAAGTTCGCTGATTTCTTTCAGAAGCGGCTCAGGGTCGTCGTACCTCGTCCAGAGGCCCTCAAGGTTCAGAACGCCTAGGCCACCAAGTTGGCCCATGTGGATCGCCGTCGCCGGGGACACCACGGAGTCCATCGGCGCAGCGAGCACCGGGATCTCAAACTGGTAGGCGTCGATCGTCCAGTTCACGGAAACGTCTTCGGGGTCACGCGTGCGTCGATTGGGCACGATCGCGATGTCGTCGAATGCGTAGACGCGACGACCGCGCTTCGCCCTGCCAATCTCGATGTCACTCACCACACCAGCCTATCTTCCTGCCTCCGCCAACCCGCTCATGTCCCAAATGAAGGAGATTCCGCAGGCGTCATCCGAAATTTGGCGCATCTTCGTGCACTCGTCACCAAATCTCCTTCATTTGGGACACGCAGCAACGTGGCATGCTGGGATCATGGACGTCAACGCCGATTCACTTAAGTCCCTCCGCACGCGCACGAGCATGAAATGGCGTGCTTTTTCGGATGACGTACTGCCGCTTTTCGTCGCCGAGAGCGACTTTCCACTCGCCCCCGCCATCGCCAAAGCCCTGCACGACGCCATCGACAACTCGGACACCGGCTACGCACCACCGACCTCGGAGCTCCCTCAGGCGTTCGCCGACTTCGCGCAGTCGCGGTGGGGTTGGACCGTCGACACCGAGCAGGTGTGGACGACCACCGATGTCGGCGTGGCTGTGGTGGAGACTTTGCGTCGAGTCACGGAGCCGGGCGACGGCATCATCATCACCTCTCCCGTGTACTTTCCGTTCTTTGACCTTGTCGGGGAGGCGGGTGGGCACGTCGTTGACGTTCCGCTTGTTGGCGGAATCGATGATGGCTGGGCGCTCGACCTCGTTGGCATTGAGCGGGCGTTCAAAGAGGGCGCAACGGCTTTTCTCCTCTGCAATCCACACAACCCCATCGGTCTGGCTCACTCTGCTGAGCAACTGAGCGCTGTCGCCGACCTCGCGGTGAAGTACGGTGCGACGGTCGTGAGCGACGAAATCCACGGGCCGCTCACGTACGCTGATGCCACCTTCACGCCTTTCCTCGCCGTCTCCGACAATGCGCGCAAAGTGGGCATTTGCGTGACTGCGGCGAGCAAGGCGTGGAACCTTGCCGGGCTCAAGTGCGCCATGATGATCACCGCCGGTGGAAAGAACCAGGAGATCGTCGGCTCCATGCCGCTCGAAGTGTACTGGCGCACGAGCCTCTTCGGGCTCAAAGGCAGCGTCTGCGCGTACCGAGACAGCGTCGACTACTTCGACGGCATCCTCGCCTCGCTCGATGCCAATCGAAAGCTTCTAGCCTCCCTCCTTGCCGAACATTTGCCGCAGGTCAAATACCGGGTGCCGCAGGCCACCTACCTCGCGTGGCTAGACTTTCGCGCGCTCGGTTGGGGCGACGACCCAGCCGCACACATTCTCGAGCACGCGAAGGTTGCGCTCAGCAACGGGCCGCCTTTCGGCGACATGGGTCGCGGTTTCGCGCGCCTCAACATGGCGTGCTCACCGGAGATGCTGAAAGAGGCCATCACTCGCATCGCCGCACTGACCCGCTAATCGGCGATATCAGCGAGCGCGGATGACGCGAGACTCGTCCCACACTGGTTCGTCAGATTCGTAGACGTTGCCGTCGCTACCGAAAACCAGGAATCGGTCGAAGGATCGCGCAAACCACCGATCGTGCGTGACCGCCATCACGGTGCCCTCAAATCGTTCAAGGGCATCCTGCAGAGCCTCCGCCGAGACGAGGTCGAGGTTGTCTGTGGGCTCGTCAAGCAGCAGCAGCGTGGCACCGGAAAGCTCCAGTAAGAGAATCTGCAATCGCGCCTGCTGGCCGCCAGAAAGCATTTCAAAGTTCTGCTCCGACGCCTCCACAAGCCCGTAGCGGTCCAGCGCACGGCTGGCAGCCTCCCTGGCCATCCCCGCGCGGTTATCGTCACCGCGGTGCAGAATGTCGAGCAGGGTGCGCCCCACCAGAGTCGGATGCTCGTGCACCTGCGCGAACCAGCCCGGCACCACGCGAGCACCCAACTTCGCTGCCCCCGAGTGAGCTACCGGCGTGAGGGTTGCACCCACTGTGGTGATGTGCCCTTCCCGCGGGTCAGGGTCTGAGCCACCGAGCGCAAGCAGCCGCAAAAAGTGTGACTTGCCCGAACCGTTCGAACCAAGCACGGCGACCCGGTCGCCAAACCACACCTCGAGGTCGAAGGGTTGCATGAGCCCGGTGAGTTCCAACTTTTCGCACACGACGGCCCGCTTGCCGGTGCGGTCACCGCGCAGCCGCATGCTGAGGTCTTGATCTGTTGGGCGCTCCTGGGGTGGCCCTGCGTCCTCAAACCTGCGCAGTCGAGTCTGAGCTGCCTGATAGCGCGAGGCAAAACCATCATTTGCCGCC
>JBDSUT010000249.1:0-2351 GCA_039927595.1 Terrimesophilobacter sp. | reverse complement strand
GGCGAGGTCGGTGTAGATCACTCCGGCACCCTTGCAGTTGTGGCACGCGCCCTCGGAGTTTGCGCTAAACAGGGCGGGTTTGACGCCGTTCTATTTCGCAAAAGCCTTGCGGATCGGCTCCAGAAGCCCCGTGTAGGTGGCAGGGTTGCTGCGTCGGGAACCCTTGATCGCACCCTGGTCGACGGTGACCACCCCATCGCGCCCGGAGATCGAACCGCGCAGCAGGGAGCTCTTGCCGGAGCCAGCCACACCGGTCATGACCACGAAGGCCCCGAGTGGGATGTTGACATCCACGTTCTTAAGGTTGTTCTCCTTTGCCTTCCGCACCTCGATCGCACCGCGCGGCTTGCGTAAAGCGTTTTTCAGGGAAGCGCGGTCATCTAGGTGCCGCCCGGTGACGGTGTCGCTCGCGCGAAGCTCAGCGACGGTGCCCTCGAACGTGATCTCGCCGCCAGCGCTCCCCGCGCCGGGGCCAAGATCGATCACGTGGTCGGCGATTTCGATCATTTCGGGCTTGTGCTCGACGACAAGCACGGTGTTTCCTTTGTCGCGCAACTGCAACAGCAGTTCGTTCATGCGCTGAATATCGTGCGGGTGCAGCCCGACGGTCGGCTCATCAAAAACGTAGGTCACGTCGGTGAGCGAGGAACCGAGGTGACGGATCATCTTCGTGCGCTGAGATTCGCCGCCGGACAGCGTGCCGGAGGGCCGCTCAAGAGAGAGGTAGCCGAGCCCGATTCCCACGAAGGAGTCGAGGGTGTGGCGCAGGGTTCCCAGCAGCGGTGCCATCGACGCATCCTCGATGCCGCTCACCCACTCGGCGAGGTCGCTGATCTGCATGGAGCAGGCATCCGCAATGCTCTTGCCCTTGATCTTCGAGGAGCGCGCGCCCTCATTGAGCCTCGTGCCGTCACACTCCGGGCAGGTCGTGAAGGTGACCGCGTTTTCGACGAAGGCGCGGATGTGCGGCTGCATGGCCTCCACATCTTTGCTGAGCATCGACTTCTGGATTTTCGGGATCAGTCCCTCATAGGTGAGGTTGATGCCGTCCACCTTGATTTTGGTTGGTTCGCGGTAGAGCAGATCTTGCAGTTCTTTCTTCGTGAACTTGGCGATCGGTTTATCCGCATCGAAGTAGCCGCTGCTCTTATAGATGCGACCGTACCAGCCGTCCATGCTGTAGCCGGGAATCGTGATCGCACCCTGCTCGAGAGACTTGGTGGCGTCATACAGTGCGGTGAGATCGAAGTCAGTCACATTGCCGGTGCCCTCACAGCGCGGGCACATTCCTCCGGTAATGCTGAACTCGCGCCGCTCCTTCACTTTTTCGCCGCCGCGCTCAAACTCCACAGCACCAGCACCGCTGATGGAGGCGACGTTGAAGGAGAACGCCTGCGGGGATCCGATGTGCGGACTGCCGAGCCGACTGAAGAGGATGCGCAGCAGTGCATTCGCGTCGGTGGCGGTACCGACGGTCGAGCGCGAGTTCGCCCCCATGCGCTCCTGATCGACAATGATTGCCGTGGTGAGCCCCTCAAGCAGGTCGACATCCGGCCGCGCCAGCGTGGGCATGAACCCCTGCACAAACGAGCTGTAGGTTTCGTTGATAATGCGCTGAGACTCTGCCGCAATCGTGTCAAACACGAGCGAACTCTTGCCGGAGCCAGAGACACCGGTGAAAGCGGTGAGCCTGCGCTTGGGAATCTCCACGCTCACGTCTTTGAGGTTGTTGACGCGAGCACCCTGAACTCGGATGATGTCGTGGCCATCAGCAATGTGGGCGGCGGGTGCATCCTGAGGCGTCATGCGGGAGCGGCTCCTTGCAGGTCAACGTAGGTTTACAGGCTAATGGTTGACGGTGAATTAGTACCATGTACTCATGCAAAGGAACATTCACGAACGTGTCATCCACGCCCCGACCTCAGAGGTTGGGCTGCTCCTCGACACCCTGTCGAGCCGCGAGGATCGGTTCTGGCCCATTGGCGAGTGGCCGCGGATGCGATTAGATGGACCGCTCGCGGTGGGAGCAGTTGGCGGGCACGGCCCTGTGGGCTATGCGGTTGAAGAATATGAGCCAGGAGTGAGCGCCACGTTTCGGTTCACCGCCCCTTCAGGATTTCACGGTTTCCATCGCCTCACTGCGACTGAGCACTCGGCAGACTCAACAATGTTGCGCCACGAACTGCACATCTCGCCCACAGGGGCGGCGCGCATCACCTGGCCCTTGTTTTTTCGCCCTATGCATGACGCTTTGATCGAAGAAGCCTTCGACCGCGTGGAACGAGAGACGGGTGCCGTACGCAGCGAACCGTCACGGCGCTCCGTGTGGGTGCGTTTTCTGCGGGCCGCGG
>JBDSUT010000248.1:0-14380 GCA_039927595.1 Terrimesophilobacter sp. | reverse complement strand
GGGATGGGCGCGAAGGGCGCGAACTTTCACCGCAACGTGATTGACCGGCTCGGATACACCGACGTGTGCGACCGCATCCAGGACCTCTACCTCGAGGGCAAGAAGAAAGAGGCCATCGCGGCAGTTCCAACGAAGCTCGTCGAAGAACTTGCGCTCATCGGCCCGCCGGAGAAGATTCGCGACGAGCTTGCCGCGTGGGAAGAGTCGGTCGTTACGACCTTGCTCGTGCAAGGGCCGGCGTTCGCGCTGCGTACGATTCGGGATGTCGTGACCGGCACGGGCTCCCTCGCTCGGGCGCGAGCGGCATCGCGCATGTTTGCCACAGCGCAAAAGCGCGGAGCGCTCTAGGCCGGCGCAGCGGTGCGGCGCCCTAAATCAGCGCAGCCGCAGTGCACGCAGGGCACTCGCCGAACACGTAAACGACGTGCTCGGGCTTGGCGTACCCGTGGGATGCTGCAATCGACTTCGCCCACTGCTCTATCTCTACCGCTTCAATTTCTTCGGCCTGACCGCAGCTGCGACAGATGAGGTGGTGGTGGTGTTCACCCGGTGTGCATGCGCGGTAGAGCGCTTCACCTTCGGCTGACTGCAGTGAGTCTGCTCGCCCACCGACCGCCATGTCGGCGAGTGCACGATAGACCGTGGCAAGACCAATGCCGGTGCCCTCCGCACGCAGCACACTGTGCAGTTGCTGGGCGCTCACGAAAGCATCTTGAGCAGCGAGAGCAGTGGTAACCGCTTCTCGTTGCCAGGTGTTGCGCTTCATGCCAGCATCCTATTCCGCCCCTCGGCGATGGGCTGTCGGCGGGTGATTCCCGCCCGCTTTCGGCGCGCTCCGATGATGCGGCACACCAGATAGATCAGGAATGAGATCGTGGTCACGTACGGGCTGATCGGCAGCCCTCCACCAAGCGCCAGCAGGATGCCGCCGACAACCGAAACCACGGCGAAGATCACGCTCAGGATCGGGGTGAGTAGCGGAGATGACGTCACCCGCATGGCCGCCGCTGCCGGTGTAACGAGAAGCGCGAGCACAAGCAGGGCGCCCACAATCTGCAGGGAGACCGCGGTAGCCAAGCCGAGGAGAACCATGAAAACGAGGGAGAGCATTTTGACGGGAACACCGCGCGCCTCTGCCACGTTTTCGTCAACACTGGCAAACGTGAGAGGGCGCCAGATCAGCAGAAGGACGGCGATCACCACCACGGAGACGACGACAAGCCACAGCAATTGTGGGCTGTCTACCGACACGATCTGACCGGTCAAAAGTCCGAACTTGTTCACACTGCGACCGCCATACAACGAGAGAAAAAGGATGCCAAGCCCCAAGCCGAAGGGCATGAGTACGGCAATGATCTAGTTGCGTTCGCGGGCGCGCGCACCCAAAAGTCCTATGAGGATCGCGGCGATCAACGAACCCGCGATCGAGCCCGCCACCACGTTCACCCCGAAGAGCAGCGCGGCAGCCGCCCCGGCGAAGGAGAGCTCACTCACACCGTGCACGGCAAACGCGAGGTCGCGCGTCATCACAAAAGTTCCGATGAGTCCGCCGACGACGCCCAGTAGCGCTCCAGCAAGAATCGAGTTCTTCACAAGCCACAACAGTTCGCCGTAGTCGCTGAATCCAAAAATCTGGGACCAAAGGTCAGTATCCATCAGTCAGCACCGCCCGAAAGCTCGGCGTGGTCGTGATCATGCCCGGCACCCGCACCATCCGGTGTTCCGAGCACAGCAAGACGTCCTCGCGAGCGAATGACGTCGACCGGCGTTCCATACATGGCACTCAACACGTCAGAACGTAACACCTCATCAGGGGTTCCCACCCGAAAAGTGCCACCGGCGAGATACAGAACCCGATCAACGTAGGGCAGGATCGGGTTGACGTCGTGGGTGACAAACACAACGGCCGTGCCAATCGCAGCACGCTGCGCGTTAATCAGCTCACTCACCGAGCGCTGATGGTGCAGGTCGAGGGAAAGTAACGGCTCATCACACAGCAACAGCTTTGGCTGAGCAGCGATGGATTGTCCGACGCGCACGCGCTGCTGTTCTCCGCCCGACAACATCGACACCGGCACCTCTGCGTAGGAGGTTGCCCCCACGGCCGCCAACACCTCGTTTACTCGTTCCTTTACGGCAGGAGTTGAGATGGGCGGCCCCCAACGATGACCATCAACACCAAGTTCCACCAAATCCTTGGCTCTCAGTGGAGTTCCACCTTCGATGAGTTTCTGCTGCGGAATATAGCCGATCTGCTTGAGCCCTTTACGCACCGGGGCGCCCAAAAACTCGATCGATCCTGATGTCAATTTCTGCTGGCCAAGGATCGTTTTCAGAAGGCTCGTTTTGCCGGTTCCATTCGGCCCGAGGACCGCAAAAAACTCGCCAGGCTGGATCGTAAGAGTGAGGTCATGCCACAGCGTTCGCGCGCCAAATGCGAGTGATGCCGATGTTAGCTGCAGCACGGGGGAGTTCTGTACGGCGTTATTCACGGGAGGGCTGCCTCTAGGGACGCAACGTTTGAGGACATCCATTGGAGGTAGCCGACACCCTCTGGAATCGTTTCCGTCACACCGAACGCGGGAATCCCATGCTTGGTCGCCGCCCTGAGGAGCTGCTGGGTTTCTGGTCCCTCGGTCTGTTCGTTGTACACCAAGAGAGAAACCTTACCGCTGCCCAAAATGTTGAGTGCGGTGTTCATGACGGCAGGTGGTACGCCGTTTCCATTTTCGATCGCGGTGCGCAGCTCAGGCGGAGTGACATCACTCAGGCCCGCCGCCGCGAGGAGGTAGAGGGGTACAGGTTCAGTGACCATGACCGTGCTCTGCGTGTTTTTCTTCGCAATGTCCGCGAGGCGTTGTGTGAGGCTCTCGACGCCCGTCACAAATTTTTGCGCGTTCGCACGGTAATCCTCGGCGTGGGTGGGATCAATTCGCGACAACGTTTCACTGAGCGCGATGGCGAGAGCGGATGCCGTGCTGAGGTCGTACCAAACGTGCTCGTTCTCGGCGATCTCCTGCGCACTGAACCCGGAGAGGTCGACAACCCTCATGATCTGCGCGCGAGTGTTGCCTGCGCCCGAAAGCAAGGTGTCCGCAAAGTCGTCATAGCCTCCACCGTTAACGATCACGACATCTGCGCGCGCAAGCTCAAGTTGCACGCGGGGTCCGGCCTCAAAGGAGTGCGGATCCTGTGACGAGTTGTCGATGATGCTCGTGACCGTAGCGTGCGAGCCGGCGACCGCCTCGGCGATGCTGCCGTAGACATTTGTGGAGGCCACGATATTAACGCCGCTGGTTTGACCTTCTGTTGACGCACACGACACCAGCGTTGCTGCCACGAATGCACCAGCGAGCGCGAGCGCGATTCTCTTCATGGGGCAGGCCTGTCTACGAGCGGAGGTCGCGAGCACAATTGAGAGTCAGTGGTGACGTCAGCGCGACAGTACCACTCTAATTCTTAATGATAATGATTGTCAACATCATCAATTCGCGTGGCTAAATACCGCCGGACGGTGCACTCAGGTGCGGAAACTTCTCCAAGATCTCCGCGGTTGCCGCGAGCACACCTTTCGCAGACTCTGCCTCACCAATAGAAATTCGGATGCCCTCCGGCATCAATGCGCGCGCCACGATGCCGTGTGCAAACAGAACCTCATTCGCCGCCGCAGTATCCGCACCGGTGGGGAGCCAGAAGAAGTTCGACTGGGAAACAGGGACCGACGCGCCGAGATCCCGCACCGCGGAGACAAGCTCGTCACGACGCTGCGTGAGAACACCAACACGGTCCATCACCTTGTCCTCATGATCCAATGCGGCAATGGCAGCGCGCTGCGCGGCCTCCGTCACCGACAAGGGAATCGCCGTAGACCGAGCGGCATCGAGAATGCGCTCCGGGCCGATCGCGTATCCGACCCTCAAGCCGGCAAGCCCGAAAGCCTTCGAGAAGGTGCGCAAAACAACAAGGTTCGGATACTGACCCAAAACGTCGCGCCCATTCACGGCCAAAGGGTCTGTCACAAACTCGACATACGCTTCGTCGAGAAGCACGAGAAGGTCGTGAGGAACTGAAGCCATGAAGTCATGAAACTCTTGCGCCGTAACGATCGTTCCGGTGGGGTTGTTGGGGGTGCAGACAATCGCAACCCTCGTGCGGTCCGTCACTGCCGCAGCCATTGCAATAAGGTCGTGGCGGTGATCTGCTGTGTTCGGCACCATCACACTGTTGGCCCCGGCAACCGTCACCAGTCCCGGATACGCCTCAAAGGAGCGCCACGAATAGAGAACCTCATCGCCGGGCCCTGCTGCCGCTTGGATGAGCTGAGCGAGAATCGACACGGAGCCTGAGCCGACGTGCACGCTTGCCCTGGTCACCCCGAAGCGCTCGGCAAGTCGATCGCTGAGCGCGGTCGCCGCTGCATCCGGGTATCTGTTGATCGCACCCTTGGCGATCGCTTCGAGAACCTCGGGGAGCGGATCGAATGGATTCTCGTTCGACGAAAGCTTAAAGGAGTCTGCCGGGGCGGGCTTGCCTTGACGGTACGGAGCGGCGGCCATGATCTCTGGACGCAGCTTGACACTGAGTTCTGTGCGGGATTCTGTCACCGCACCAGCCTATTGCGGTGAGTACACGATTGCGCACCGCCGAAGCGACAAGGCATAGTTATGACATGTCTCGTTTGCTTCTGCGCCTCGTCATCAACTCCATCGCCCTGTGGCTCACCACTATCATCTTCACCGGAGTGACCGTGACCCCGTTCCCGCCCGGCGACACTCTCGCCGTGGTATTGACCTACCTACTGGTGGCGCTGATCTTCGGTGTCGTGAATGGTGTCATCGGAAACTTCATTCGCATCGTGGCCTTCCCGCTCTACATCCTCACACTCGGGTTGATCGCACTCGTGGTCAATGCGCTGCTTCTGTTGCTCGTGAGCTGGATCTCCGGCCTTCTCGGCTTCGGTCTTCACGTGGACAACTTCTTTTGGGCGGGCGTGCTGGGTGCCTTAGTTCTCGCGCTGCTGAGTTGGCTGATTAGCATTATCTTGAGGCCCTTCGTCAGAACGAAGCGCTAGGCCACCCGTTTCTACTTCTGCACTCGTTCCGCCACGTACGTGGTGGCCGTCACGCTCGACGACTGCGGGTGCTTGAACTGCTGAAGTGCCTCGTGTAAGCGAAGGTTCGATGACGTATCCATGAGCTCCGCCGTATCGAGGTAACGCGAAAGTCGATGCGCCGGCAGAACGGGATCCGCTGATGACGGGGGCTCATCAAACACCTGTCGGCTCACAACCAGTGGGTCTGACGAGACGTAATTGCCACCAAGCCCGGTCATCAAATCATCCGTATGTTCAATGGCCAAGTAGGGAACGCTGTGGGGGACCGAGACCTGGCCCGCGGGGGCGCCGAGCGTGATGAGGCCTTGCGCTGAGTAGTCTCCGGATGCCACAAGTTGCGCCGCCACAACACCTCCGCCCGAATAGCCAGTAAAGGTGACCGCGGAGTCGGCGTCAACTCCAGCAAGCTTCATCGCCTCAACCACGGCCCGATATGAACCAGCTCCGCTTCCATCACTTCCCCCGGCTGTCGCGACAATGTCGCTCGTGAGGTCCCACGGCTCTTCGCCGCTGACGGGCGAGAAGTCCTGAGTGCCGCCAATGTAAACCTCGAAGCGGTCGGGTGCCCCCGGTTCGGAATAGCGGTCGATGCGAATCTGTGCCGGATCATGCGGGATGCGGCTCACGCGATCCTCAATGCTGTGCGCGTTGGAGGTCGACTGGGCAGCGGTGGCCTCCGCAACTTTTACAGGTGTCTCCCGAAGGAGCCCCAACACGGAACCTGCTCCAATAACTGCCGCGGCAGAGGTATCAACTCCCAGCCACCCCACGCCTTCATCACCCAAAAGCGCAGCGATCTGTGGGGGAAGATGCGTGGCGCCCAAACCCGCATCGTCAACACTCATCACCGAGAGCCGCACTGCCGTCACAACGCGAGGGTCAGTGAGCACGGTGCTGTTCACTTTCAACCATGACCGAACCTCGTCGAACAGCGAAGCCCGATTCTTCTCTGAAAGAGTCGCCAGGTATGCAGCAATTCCCCCGCTCAGGAGAAGAACTCCGGGCAGAAAGAGTGCAACGAGAAGAGGGGTGAGGGAGCCCAACGCAAACGCGATGTTCGCTGAAACCTGTTGCTGCAGTCCCCTCACGAAGCGCTCCGCGCACTCGTACTGCGCTGCAGCCTCGGAGACACCAAGATGAAGGAGCTCACACTGCTCCTTCGCCTCCGCAATCGCCACAGCACCATCTCGGATCGCTCTTTCGGCCTGAAAAGCACTGTGTGGTGCGTCTGAAGCCCCCAACAACCCTGATCCAATAACGCTATCGATATAGTCCAACTCTCGATGACAGCTTTCGATCTCGTGTTCAATGACGGTAAGTCGTGCTGCCTCGTCCCATAACTCGGTGGTGACTACGGTGGTTGAGCCCGGCCCCCCGACGGCCAAATCATCCGACACGGCTGCCCAAAGTCCCTGCGGCTCTCACGCTGCAATCAGCCGCGTTATCGACAGAGACAGACGCAATCGTGAGGTTCGCGAGGATTCGTTGAATTGCCAGATCGTGGGCGTACCTGGCGGGCCCACTCCACTCTGTCGCTTGTGAGGCTTGCCAACTCGCTCTACACAGCGCGTTAAGGCGCTGCACCACCACGCGCAGGCTTCTGGACTGCTCCTCAAGTAAAAGGCGCAAGCATTCACTCGCGGATGGATCGGTCAGTTCCACTTGTCGCTCCTTTACTGAGGGGATATCTGCGCGGTAGTCCCATGTTTCCGCTCCGCGATCGTGCTCGGTAGGCGAACCACCGTTTCTTTTCTAACTGCGCACCGCTTGCAACTGGGGAGGAGAAGTGCAGTGCCGCGCACCGAAACTGGGGAAGAATGAGGGTGGGAGTTTTCACACCCGGCCGGCCAATCCGAAGAACTCGACGGAGCATCTCATGACCCACCTGTCATCGCAACCGCTCAGCCCGCTCGACGGAAGATACGCGGCATCCGTCTCCGGGCTCAGCGAACACCTGTCAGAAGCGGCATTGAACCGCGCGCGCGTGAGGGTCGAAGTCGAATGGCTGCTTTTTCTCACCGATCGCAGCATGTTCGGTACCGCGCCACTGAGTGATAGTACAAAGGCCGACCTCCGCCGCATCGTGACCGACTTCAATGATGATGACGTGCGCGAGCTCGCAGAGCTTGAAGCAACCACTCGCCATGACGTCAAAGCGGTCGAGTATTTTGTGCGACACCGCCTCGACACCCTCCACATCACCGGTATTTCCGAGCTTGTGCACTTCGCCGCCACGAGCGAAGACATCAACAACATTTCTTACGCACTCTGCGTGGATGCCGCCCTCAGCCGGGTGTGGCTACCCAAGTTCCGCGAGGTCACGCGAGCCCTCACCGAGCTCGCAAAGAACCACAAAGCACTGCCGATGCTCGCCCACACACACGGACAACCCGCAACACCGACCACCATGGGCAAGGAAATCGCGGTCTTCGTCAGCCGCCTGAACCGGGTGGGGCGCCAGATCGATGCTTCAGAAATCTTGGCCAAGTTCAGTGGCGCCACGGGAACGTTCGCGGCGCACCACTCCGCAGATCCCAACGCGGATTGGCCAGCGCTCTCACGTGCCTTCGTCGAGTCACTCGGGCTCACCTGGAACCCGCTCACCACGCAGATCGAGTCCCACGACTGGCAGGCTGAACTTTTCTCGCGCGTGAGCCACGCCAACCGCATCCTGCACAACCTGTGCACGGATGTGTGGACCTACATTTCGATGGGCTATTTCACCCAGGTTCCGGTCGTCGGTGCTACCGGATCCTCGACTATGCCGCACAAGGTAAACCCGATTCGTTTCGAGAACGCAGAAGCGAACCTCGAACTCTCGTGCGCGATTCTCGATTCGCTTTCCGCCACACTTGTGACGTCGCGACTTCAGCGGGACCTCACTGACTCCAGCGCTCAGCGCAACATTGGTGTCGGATTCGGGCACTCCCTGCTCGCACTCGACAACATTCTGCGCGGGCTCGGTGAAATTTCGGTGAACGAGAAGCGCCTCGCCGAGGATCTCGACGCGAACTGGGAAGTGCTTGGCGAAGCCATCCAAACCGTCATCCGTGCAGAGATTGTCGCGGGCCGAAGCACGATCACTGATCCCTACGCCCTGTTGAAAGAACTCACACGGGGTCGGCGCGTTGGCCAAGACGACTTTGCAGCGTTCATTCGCGGTCTCGACATCGGCTCGGATGCGAAGGATCGATTGCTCTCGCTCACGCCTGCCACCTACACCGGCGTTGCCGCTGCACTGTTGGGGTTTCTGGACTGACCCGTCTTCGATCAGCGATTGTCGGTCACGAGGCTTCCGCCTGACGTGTGGCCGATTAGTGTGCTGCGCGATCCTGCTCTTCGATGTCGCTCTTCTCTGCGGCATTGGGCTTCGCAGACAGCGCCAACAGCGCGATCATCATGACCGCGAGAATGAAGGCGACGCCGAATCCGATACCCGTGAGCCACCACTCGCGCGTGGTAAGCAGAATCACCAGCCCGGTGAAGAGTGCGATCACCGCAGAGATGCCGAGAAGCTCAAGCGGACGGAGCCGTTCGCGGATGCTGGGAGTTTGCATTGTCATTGTCCTGTCACTGCTGTTGTCGTCACGGCTTCGTCGCGGGCGGCCCATCGTGCGGAAAACCCGGCAATTACGAGATAGACACCAAGAAGAATCGCGTAAGCACCAACGATACCCACAACGATAATCTGCGAGGTGAGTGTGCCGCTGACGGTGATGCCCTTGTCTACGACGCTCCAGGGTGCCGCATAGTCAGCCGGCACCAGAAGTACGGCAATCGCAAGCGCGGAGGTGAGCACGCCGACACTGATCCAATCGCGAGCAATCGGGTTGCTACCTCGAGCGCGCAAACCTCGGTATAACTCGAGGAATCCAGTACTGGCGGCGAAGGAGATGACGATGAGGAAGAGCGTTCCCGCTCCCGCACCGTTGAAGACGAGCGCGGCGACGCCGGCCACCATGGTCACGATCGCCTGGAAAAGCGAAACCGTGCGCTTGCCAAATTGCAGGGCATCCCATCCCATAATGGCCCCGGACGAAACCGCAAATGCGCCGAACACGATCAGCCCAAATTTTGAGGAGTGATCGGCAGAGAAGGTGATCACAAGCCCGACTACGAGAGCGGGGACCGCCCGCGCGAATAGTACCGGCCAATACCGGGCCCGCGATGTTTCTGCGGACACGAGACCTCTTCTCTTCGCCATGCCAATGAGACGCGTGCGAACTCGAAAACTGTTGGCTCGTAGCACACGAGCGTTTCCAGCTTACGCGCTCAGCCCCCAGGGGAATGCTTTGTTAGCTGGGAGCCATGTCCTTGAAGCGCGAGAAATGACCCTGGAAGGCGACCGTGATCGTGCGGGTCGGGCCGTTTCGGTGCTTGGCAACAATGAAGTCGGCCTCGCCAGCACGCGGGTTGTCTTTTTCGTAAGCGCTCTCGCGGTGCAGCAGGATCACCATGTCGGCATCCTGCTCGAGTGAGCCCGATTCACGAAGGTCTGAAAGGGCAGGCATCTTGTCGGTGCGCTGCTCTGGGCCACGGTTCAGCTGCGACAGCGCAATTACCGGTACTTGGAGTTCTTTGGCGAGCAGTTTGAGCGCGCGCGAAAACTCACTGACCTCTTGCTGGCGGGACTCAACGCGCTTACCGCTGGTCATGAGCTGCAAATAGTCGATGACAACGAGCTTGAGCCCAACCTTTTGCTTGAGCCGGCGGCACTTGGCCCGGATCTCCACGAGCGTCATGTTGGGGCTGTCATCAATGTAGAGCGGTGCATCGTTGATGCGACCACGGGTCTGAGCGATCGTCGTCCAGTCGCGGGCATCCACGGTACCTTTGCGCATGTTCTGCAGAGGAACGGATGCCTCAGCGGAGAGCAATCGCATGGCGATCTCACTGCGGCCCATCTCTAGAGAGAACACTATCGAGGGCATGTCGTGCTTGATAGATGCGGCACGTGCGAAGTCGAGGGCGAGCGTCGACTTACCGAGCGCCGGACGCGCCGCCACGATGATGAGCTGGCCGGGGTGAAGTCCGTTGGTCAGATCGTCAAGCTCAGCGAAACCCGTTGGGATGCCGGTCATCAGGCCATCGCGGCCCTTCGCAGACTCGATCTCGTCGATTGCGGCTTCGACCGCCGTGGTGAGCGGAACAAAGTCTTCCGCATCTACTCCGCCGGTCACTCCGTATATTTCGGCCTGGGCGTTATTGACCAGGTCGACTACTTCGCCTTCGCTCGCGTAGCCCATCTGGACGATGCGAGTTCCCGCTTCGACGAGCCGACGCAGCACTGCCTTCTCTGCAACGATGCTCGCGTAGTAGCCCGCATTCGCTGCCGTCGGCACAAGGCCCGTGAGAGTGTGCAGATACTCGGCACCGCCGGCGCGCCCAAGTTCGCCTGACTTCGTGAGTTCATCGGTGACGGCGATGACATCCGTTGGTTCGCCGTGTGAATACAGCGTGAGAATTGCGTCGAAAATAATCTCGTGCTTTGGGATGTAGAAATCGATTGCCCGTACGGTTTCGAGTACGTCCGCCACAGCATCTTTGCTGAGGAGCATTCCGCCGATAGCACTTTGCTCCGCGAGAAGGTCGTGCGGGGGCGTGCGATCGCCTTGGCGTGAATCTGTTCCCGTACGCTGATCGCCGGCGAGGCCAAGATGGGCTATCGACATTCACAACCCTTTCTCACACACGGCCCCTACGTTCACGGGCACGACAATTTCTGGCTTCGCGTCGGGCACGCCGAATACTGATGCACTGGCACGAATTCGACGAGCCTTGTGCAATCAGGTGTACCGCACACCAACGACAATCGTGGCGACCCAGCCAACAAATGTACTGTCCGTGTCGGTGCGCCTCAACACTAGGAACAAGACACCAAAGACCCAAACACACACTGTGGACAACACTGTGGACTATCTGCGCGAAACGCCGATGCATTTGTTGGCAACCTGTGGAGAGCCCTGTGGAAACGCGAGATTTTTTTGAGCGAATATATGCTCTGACCTGCGTTTTTCTTTCATCAACCTGATGTGCAGAAACATGTTTATAGTTGTGGTTGAGGGTTGGCGGTGTCGAGTGTCAACTGTGTACAAACTTCTGACGCTCGCTACCCCCCATTCGGGGGTATACATCGTTATGAAAAAGGCGGGAACGAACCGAATTCGTTCCCGCCTTCTTTCGTTGAACTACTTAGCAGCAACCACCTTAATGGTGATGACCGCTACGAGGTCGTCACGCAGGCGAACAGTTGCTTCGTGGTCACCGGTGACCTTGATTGGTGTGGTGATCTCGATTTTGCGCTTGTCGATCGTGCCAAGGCCCGCGGCGGCAACAGCATCCGCGATGTCCGAGGTCTTGACCGAACCGAAGAGTCGGCCGCCGCCGCCAGCTTTCACGGCCAACGTCACGGCAGTGGCCTGCAGCTTCGCCTTGAGGTCCTGCGCTTCTTCAA
The DNA here is from genome assembly GCA_039927595.1 of Terrimesophilobacter sp. Lineage (GTDB taxonomy): Bacteria > Actinomycetota > Actinomycetes > Actinomycetales > Microbacteriaceae > Terrimesophilobacter. Next base: position 2,813 of record JBDSUT010000248.1, on the reverse strand, counting down.
TCGTGGCGTGCTCACGGGCGGCGCGAGCTGCTTTGATCTGGTCGATCTGCTTCTCGCCACCGCGAGTCCAGGTCACGGCCCAGCCCTGGGGAATGAGGTAGTTGCGGGCGAACCCGTTCTTTACCTCCACCACGTCGCCGGGCGCACCGAGGCCAGTGACCTCGTGCGTAAGGATCAGTTTTGACATTTCAGGTGCTCCTAACGGCCTGAGCCAGCGTACGGAAGCAATGCCATCTCGCGTGCGTTCTTGACGGCACGGGCGATGAGGCGCTGTTCCTGAACGGAGACACCAGTGATTCGGCGAGCGCGAATTTTTCCACGCTCAGAGATGAACTTGCGAAGAGTTGCGACATCTTTGTAGTCGATGACACCAACCCTGATTGCCTTTGCGGGGGCGAGGGTCTTGCCGCCCTTCGCGCCACGGAGTGGCTTGCGGCGGTCGCCGCTTGACTTTCCAGCCATGATTTCCTGCTTTCATTAGTAATTCTTTGGGACCGGCCACCGAGACGGTGACCGGCGCTGGCGTCGCGGCGAAGGCCAGAAATGGCCTTCGCTCTAAGCTTCAGCGCGCCTTAGAACGGCGTCTCGTCGTTGAAGGTGCCGGGAGTGTTCCAGACGTCACCCGAGGCTGAGTCGGAAGAGGGTTCGGATGACGGGGCAGAAGCCCATCCGCCGTCTCCACCTTGACCGCCACCCTGGCCGCCACGCGGTCCGCCAGAGGTGGTTCTCGTCACCTGAGCGGTGGCGTACTTGAGGCTGGGACCGATGTCTTCGATTTCGAGCTCGAAGCTTGTGCGCTTCTCGCCTTCCTTCGTCTGGTAGCTGCTCTGCTTCAAGCGACCAGTCGCGATGACCCTGGAGCCTTTGCTCATCGAACCAGCGACGTGCTCGGCAAACTCTCGCCAAACAGACGCACGAAGAAACAGTGCTTCGCCGTCTTTCCATTCGTTCGTCGCCTTGTCGAAGTTGCGCGGCGTTGACGCGATAGTGAAGTTCGCCACTGCGAGCCCGTTCTGCGTGTAACGCAATTCGGGATCTGCGGTGAGGTTACCCACGACCGTGATGATGGTTTCGCCGGCCATGATTATTCGGCGTCCTTCGTGGCGTCACCCTCGTCAGCAGCGCCGTTCTCGGCGGAATCGCTCGACGGTGCAGCTTCTTCCTCAGCAGCAGCCTTTGGGGTTGCAGCAACCTTCGGAGCAGCGTCAGCCTTCGGTGCAGCAGCAACCTTGGGGGCAGCAGCAGTCTTCGGAGTCGCAGCAGCCTTGCGGGCCGCCTTCTCTGCGGAGAGCTTTGCGGCCTCGGCGACCTGGGCGATCCCCTCTTCTGCGCGCAGCACCTTCGTGCGCATGACTGCTTCGCTGAGCTTCAGCTGACGATCGAGTTCGATCGTCGCGTCAGGTGTCGCGGTCATGTCGACGACGGCGTAAATGCCTTCGGTCTTCTTGTTGATTTCATAGGCGAGACGACGCTTGCCCCAAATGTCGACCTTGTCGATAGTGCCGCCCGCATTGCGGATGACACCAAGGAACTTGTCGAGACTCGGGGCGACGGTGCGCTCATCAATCTCTGGATCGAGAATCACCATGAGTTCGTACTGATGCATAACTAACCCACCTCCTTCGGACTAGAACGGTTACAGAATTTCTGTAACAGGAGGGTTGTGGCATCGTGCCGTTCACTCTGCAAACCGAGACAGTCAGCAAAGTGAGGGCAACCTGCCTATTGTAGTCATTGTCCCCTATCACTTTCAAGGAGCTGTATACCCATGCCCATTCGGGTCGCTATTGCTGGAGTCGGAAACTGCGCGAATGCGCTCATTCAGGGAATCACGTTCTACAAGGACGCCACGGAAGGCGAGCTGATTCCCGGGCTCATGCACAACCGATTAGGTGGTTTTGCGGTCCAAGACATCGAGATCGTGGCCGCGTTTGACGTTGATGCGCTCAAAGTGGGTGTCGATGTCGCTGAAGCAATGTGGGCGAGCCGCAACGACACGTTGAAGTTTGCGGATGTTGAAACGACGAAGGTTCTTGTGCAGCGGGGCCCAACTCTCGACGGGCTTGGCGAGTACTACCGTGACGCCATCGAGGAATCATCCGCTCCCGTCGTTGATGTGGCTCAGGCGCTGAGGGACGCGAAGGTCGACGTTCTGGTCTGCTATTTGCCGGTTGGTTCGGATGCCGCAGTCAAGTTCTACGCCCAGGCCGCCCTAGATGCTGGGGTCGCGCTCGTCAATGCGCTGCCCGTCTTTGTGGCCAGCGACCCAGAATGGGCGGCGAAGTTCACGGCCGCCGGTGTTCCGATCATCGGCGACGACATCAAGAGCCAGCTCGGTGCCACGATCACCCATCGTGTGCTCGCTCGCCTTTTCGAACAGCGGGGCCTCGTGCTGGATCGCACCTACCAGCTCAACGTCGGCGGAAACATGGATTTTAAGAACATGCTGGAGCGTTCGCGCCTCGAATCAAAGAAGCTCTCTAAAACTCGCGCCGTCACGAGCAATATCAGCGCACACATGGATCCGGAGAATGTTCACGTGGGGCCGAGCGACCACGTTCCGTGGCTCACCGACCGCAAGTTCGCGTACGTACGGCTTGAGGGGCACGGCTTCGGCAATGCGCCGACAAGTCTTGAGTACAAGCTTGAGGTCTGGGATTCCCCCAACTCTGCTGGCGTGGTGATCGATGCGATCAGAATTGCAAAGATTGCGCTTAATGCCGGAATTGGTGGCCCCCTGGTCGGCGCCTCCGCTTACCTCATGAAGTCACCTCCGGTGCAACATCCGGATGAAGAGGCTCGCGAACTGTTGG
>JBDSUT010000247.1:0-16948 GCA_039927595.1 Terrimesophilobacter sp. | reverse complement strand
GTGCGCGCGCTAGAGAGGGAGCGACGGATGGCGACCGCAACCGCTTCGGGGCTAAACCCAAGCAAAAGCGCGTCATCAGGCAAGGCCCCCTGGACCGCCGCCGCAATCCAGGCGGAATCACTGTCGGCGGGCAGTCCGTTGACCGCCTCGTTGATGGCTTCGAGCGCACTGTCGGGTTCGAGAAAGAAGTCGCCAGAAAGTCTGAAGTTTGCAAGCCGATCGTCCACGACATCGAGGTCAACGACAACAAGCTTGCCGCCAGGTACCTTGTATTCGCCGTGCATGGTGTGCCCTTCTCGGTTGATTACTCACTCAGCTTAATCTTCTGCCGGAACGTATTTCTCGTAGCCGTTCGCGCGCAGGCGTGCTCGGAGCCGCACGGCAGCCGCATCCAATTCGGCGGGTTCAGCGGTTCGGTTGATTCCTGAAGGATGGAACTCTCGCGGTGACCACGACGGCCAGACGTGAATGTGAAGGTGCGGCACCATGTAACCCTCGATCATGAGGCCCGCGCGATCAGAATTCCACTCCTCGCGCTGGGCTAACCCGATGCGATGGGCGACGACCATCAATTCCGCAATAAGGGTGTCGGGCACATCGAGCCAGCGGTCCACTTCGCTCCTCGGCACAACGAGCACGTGACCCGGTTGCCGGGGTTCGATCGTGAGGAAGGCAACGCACAACTCGTCTTTCCAGATGAAGCGCGCGGGCTCCTCGCCGTTGATGATGCGGGTAAACAGTGTGCTCATGCCACTCGTTCGGCCAACCACGCGAGTGTGTCGGCGACGACCTCTTTCTTGTTGGTCTCGTTGAAGATCTCGTGCTGTGCTCCCGTGTAGACGATGAGCTCGACATCCGTCAACCCGCTGCGAGTGAGGTACGCCTGCGCGAGAAGCTCGTTGCTTCTCACGCCGCCAACGACATCCTCGCTTCCCACCTGAATGAGAACGGGAAGGTCGTGTTCAAGGTTTTTGGCGGGTTTTCCGAGCAATCGAAGGCTATCAACGAGGCCAAAAAGCTTCATCCCGTTGGCGATGAACATGAGGGGATCGGCGGCAGCGGCGGCCACGACGGCCGGGTCGCGACTGAGCCATTCATATCCGGTAGTGCCGACATGCTTATAGGTGGCGTTCAAGTCTCCCGTGTTTGTGTGGCCGAACATGCGAAGGACGGAGCCACTGAGAATCGCAGCGTCGTATTCCGCCGAGTACTTGTTCAGCAGAATTTGCGCGAGCATCGAGCCCCAACTGTGGCCAAGCAAAATGACCGGAAGGTCGGGGTTCTCGGTGCGAATCATCCCCGTCAATTGACGGATGGATTCGACGGTAGCTGGCATTCCACCTGGCCCGAGCTTGCCAAGCTTGGAATGGTCGCCACCACTCTGACCCAACCCCGTCTGGCCGTGACCTCGGTGATCGTCCGCGTACACCGTATAACCGGCACCATTGAGCTGACCGGCCAGCCACTCATAGCGGGCAGCGTGCTCCCCCAGCCCGTGAGCGATCTGCACGACCGCTCGAGGTTTCGCGGCCTCCCACACGTAGTAGTGGATCGTAACGCCCTGGGCATCCTGGTACGTGCGATCGGCCCGGGGTGAACTGATAGTGGTCACGGTGACTCCCTCAGGTGCAGGGGCCAACTCAGTGGAGCTGGCTTTACGCCAGTGTATTGCCGCGGCAAGTACTTCGTCGGTGTCGAAATTCATTAGCCAAACTAATTTGCTATGCTAACTAATTATGGAACGAGACAACAGTCAGCAACTGCGGCTCGCCATCCAGCGACTCGCGCGCCGGATCCGCTCGAATGCCGCCGACGATGACATTCCAGAAAGCCAACGCTCCGTGATCTTCACTTTGGCCAGTCACGGTCGCCAAACCCTCCGCTCACTCAGCGAACACGAGCGAGTGACGCCACCGAGCATGAACCGCACCGTCAACGCCCTCGTCGCCTCTGGTCTCGTTACGCGCGTCACTGACGAAGAGGATGCGCGGCGCATTCATCTTGACCTGTCTCAAACCGGGCAGGCGTTTGTGAATGAAACCAGGCGGCGCCGCGATGTCTGGTTTTCCGAGCACCTCACGTTGCTCACCGACGAGCAACGCCGAATTCTCGAGCAGGCCGTACCAATTCTGAAGGAGCTCGCCGAGAAGTGAATGTGATGTTTCGCTCCCTGAAGGAGCACAACTATCTGATCTGGTTCATTGGAGGACTGACCTCCAATATCGGAACGTGGATGCAGCGCATCGCGCAGGACTGGATCGTGCTCACTGAGCTCACCGACCACGATGCGGCCGCCGTCGGCATCTCCATGGCACTCCAACTTGGCCCCGTGCTTCTCCTCATGCCCTTGGCTGGCCTCGTAGCCGACCGCCTCAACGTGAGAAAGGTGCTCTTTTTCACTCAGGCCGCTGCGGGCGCACTTGCACTCGGCCTGGGGCTCATTGTTGTCACGGGAATTGCCCAATTGTGGCACGTGTATCTTTTCGCCTTCCTCCTTGGAGTAGTCGCTGCCTTCGATGCCCCCGTGCGCCAAATTTTTGTCTCAGAACTTGTCGCCGTGAAAGATCTCACGAACGCCGTTTCACTCAACTCGGTGTCTTTCAATGCAGCCCGCATGCTCGGTCCAGCTATTGCCGGCGTTCTCGTCGCCATCATGGGTGCCGGGTGGGTGTTCGTCATCAACGCGGGAACATTTCTCGCCACCATCGTGGCGCTCATCGCCATCCGGGTGGGCGAATTGCGGGCGCAACCCCGCGCACCTCGGGCACGGGGCCAAATCGTTGCGGGGTTCCGGTACGTGCTTGGCAAACCGTCCATTGTCGTCGTCCTCATCATGGTGGGAGTTCTTGGCACTTTCGGCATGAATTTCTCAATTTTTATCGCCACCATGGCCACCATCACCTTCCACAAGGGAGCAGCCGAATTCGGGGTGCTGAGTTCCGTGATGGCGATCGGATCGGTGGCAGGGGCACTCTTTTCTGCCCGGCAGCAGCGGCCAAGAATGCGCACGATCTTCACGTCAGCAGCAATGTTTGGAATCGCGAGCGGTTTAGCGGCCCTCATGCAGACTTTCGAGATGTTCGCAATTTCTCTGGTTCTCATCGGATTCTCCGCACTGATGTTCATCACGACTGCGAACTCGATGGTGCAAACATCGGTGAAACCGAGCATGCGTGGAAGGGTCATGGCGCTGTACATGGCGATCTTTGTGGGTGGAACTCCTATTGGCGCACCATTTGTCGGGTTCATCGTCAACCAGTTCGGTCCACGTTGGGGTCTTGGAATCGCCGCCATTTCCGGAATTCTCGCTGCCGCAGTGTGCGCCTACTGGCTCATGCGCTACAAGAGGGTGCGGGTTCACTACTCCCGTTCGTGGCCGCAGCTGAGCGTCGGCTACGCGGCGGAAGCGACGGCTCGACAGCTGGCCACTCAGGAAATTGCGATCATTGAGGCTGAGGCTCAAAAGACCTGACGGCCGGGATGTGAGACAGCACCCCCGCGGTAAGTCGATGCTTAGCTGCGCAACTCCAGCGTGCAGCACTTGACTCCGCCGCCGCCCAACAGAAGCTCAGAAAGGTCTACGCCGATCGGGTTGTAGCCACGATCGCGCAGCTGCTGCTCGAAGCCCTTCGCGCGAGCGGCGATAACCACGTTGTAGCCGTCGGAGTAGGAGTTAAGGCCGAGAACCGAGGCGTCTTCTTCGCTGACGAGAATTGCATCCGGGTAGCGCTCCTGAAGAACGGCAAGACCCTTGTCGTTGAACGCTGACGGCAAATAAGCAATGTTCTGGGTGCCGTCGAGGGCTGGCTCGGGGTCGAGCACTGCTATCGCGGTGTCGACGTGGTAAAAACTCGGGTTCACGAGCTCAAGCGAAATAACTTCGCGACCGAAGATCTGCGAAACCTCGCGGTGGCTGTCGAGGTTAGTGCGGAATCCCGTGCCGGCAAGGATGACGTCCCCGACCAGAAGGAAGTCGCCTTCACCCTCATTGGTGAACTCCGGCACCCGAACGTCGTAGCCGTTATCGCGGAACCAGTCCATGTAGGCGGGGCCTTCTGGCTGGCGTTCGGGGTAGGTGAACTTTGCACCATAGGCGATGTTGTCAAGCACGAAGCCGCCGTTTGCCGCGTAGACCATGTCGGGCAGACCATCGATCGGGTCGACGAGCTTCACGTCGAAACCAAGGTCAACGTAGGTGTTGTAGAGGTCTTTCCACTGGGTCACCGAGAGTGAGGTGTCTGTGGGGTTGTTCGGATTCATCCACGGATTGATCTTGTAACTCACCGTGAAGAAATCGGGGCGGCACATGAGTACCGAGCGCTTCGAAACTTTGCGCTCGATCGATGCGGCCTGCGTTTGGGCGTGAGATTCAGTCATGTCATCTTCCAGGTTTACGGCGGACACTGTCGCTCCTTTGAGCCCCTGACGGGGACGCCACTTCAAGTCTCCCACGGCACTATTGAACACTTCCCGGCAAAATGCGCAGTGATTCTGCGTCATTTGCCACCGGCACACAATGATTCATCGTAGGGTGGTCGAGTGGACAGTCTCGACTACGGAATCATTGACCTCCTTCGCCAGAATGCGCGCGCGGGGTACGGCGACATCGGCGATGTCATTGGACTCTCCGCTTCCGCGGTTAAGCGCCGCGTCGATCGTCTTGTTGCCGACAAGGTGATTCGCGGCTTCACCATCCAGGTTGACCCGAATGTTGACGGGCTGGCCACTGAGGCTTACGTAGAGCTTTTTTGTCGCGGCACAGTCGCGCCAGAAGACCTACGACGAATTCTGGCTGCCGTGCCAGAGGTTGTTGACGCCGGAACCGTCAGTGGCAGCGCAGACGCCATCGTGCACATGCGCTCTCGCGATATCGCGAGCCTTGAGGTTGCCCTTGAGAAGTTGCGACTTGCCCCCAACGTGGATCACACTCGCTCCGCGATTGTGCTTTCTAAGCTCATCCATCGCAACTACGAGCAGTAGCCAAACCTCAGTCCCACGCACTGGGCGCTGGTGACTTCGACGATGGAAGTGCCGAATTTTTGGCCCAGGCGCGCATCCACTCGGGTACCTCGAAGGTGGTCGGGTCTTCGCTCAACAAGGCGAGAAGTTCTTCCATTGGCACGTGTCCGCCCGTTTTCTGCAAGAAACGCCCGCGAATGATCAACTTGGCGCAAACCTCACCCCGCACCACGAAACGCTGTTCGAGAAAGACGTCACGCCCATCGACACCAAGAAATCGGCTCTCGATGACGAATCGCCGCCAAGGGTCAAGCGACCTGCGATAGGTGATGGTGGAGCTCGCCACGACCGGATACCACCCGCGTTTGCGCAACTCTGGCCACAACCCGGTGCGGCGAAGAAGATCCCACCGTCCGAGATCGGAGATGGAAAGGTAGCGTCCATTGTTCATGTGACCGTACACATCGAGGTCTGTGGGCAGCACGCGGAAGGTTGTCGACACTACGTCGAGTGGGCTCGCGTCGGCGTGCACGCGCTTAAGGAACTGAAGCAGAGTTCGCCACCAAAGGTTCACCCCGGCAGACTACCGCGATGACGTGAACGACGAATCATTTGCGCGTCAATAGCGAAATCGACGGCAGAAAACGCCATTTGCCACTGATTCCGTGGCGTAAATACAACTTCATCTGCGAATATCGTTGCGGAGGCGACTAGTATCTAGTTGACTTCATAGGACTCGCAATGATGAGAGTTCGGGGAAAGGGACGCCACAACGTGACCACTGTGACGAACGACGCTCTGGAGCCACCCACAAAACTCGGCGCCAACGATAGGGATGAGCCTGTCGGCACCGTGGTTCTCGAGTCGGTCACGAAGAGCTTCGGCACCGCAACGGCCGTTGATTCGATTGACTTGCACGTTAAGCCGGGCGAGTTTCTCTCCCTCCTCGGCCCATCGGGTTGTGGCAAAACGACAACGCTGCGCATGCTCGCCGGATTCGAACAGCCGGATGCCGGTTCCATCCGTATTTCCGGTAAAGACGTACTCGGTATCCCCGCCTATAGGCGCAACGTGAATACGGTTTTTCAGGCTTACGCGCTCTTCCCTCACCTCACCATCGCCGAAAACGTGGCCTACGGGCTTCAGCAAACGAAGGTCCGAAAGCCAGAGATTCGCACACGAGTGAGCGAAGCCCTCGACATGGTGCAGATGCGCAGTTTCGCGGACCGAAAGCCGCAGCAGCTCTCTGGCGGTCAGCAGCAGCGCATCGCCCTCGCGCGCGCACTCGTCAATCGCCCCTCGGTGCTTCTCTTGGATGAACCGCTCGGTGCGCTCGACCGTCAACTACGAGAAGAAATGCAGCTTGAACTGAAGTTGCTGCAATCCCGCGTCGGAATCACCTTCATTTTTGTGACCCACGACCAACATGAAGCGCTCTCCATGAGTGACCGCATCGCCATCATGCGGGAGGGTCGCATTGAGCAGCTTGCGGATGCCGACACCATTTATGCGAACCCGTCAAGCGCCTATGTGGCCGGCTTCATTGGTCAGCAAAACTTCTTTGAAGCACGAGCCACTGCGGATGGCCGCGCCGAAACCATCGTCGGCATGATCACCAGCTCCGATTCGAGTCTGAAGGTGGCTGCAGGTGACCAATTGACCGTCGCCGTGCGCCCTGAGTTCGTTCAGCTGCACCCAGCCAAAAGTGCGGGCGACAGCAACCTCAACCGTCTCGAGGGCACTGTCCTCAGCACCGCTCACCTGGGCGAGACGATTCAATTTCTGATCGACCTCGGGAACGGTATTTCGATGCTGTCCCGCTTGCCAACACCATCGGCACCAAAGCTGCGCGCGGGTGACGCCGCGATCGTCACATTCTCGCCAGACAGCGTGCAGTTCTTTCCGCCAGATAGCACTAAGTCCTAGCCACAGCACAGCAATAAGAAGGAGTAATAAAAATGAGTGAAGAGCCAATCCGCATTCTCGCCTCCCGCGCTGCGATACCGATTATCAAGCGCGAACTATCACGCCGCAACTTCCTTGCGTTCTCCGCGGCGGCCGCGTCCGTTGCGACTCTCGCAGCGTGCACCCCTGCCGGCACCCAGACTGGCGCGGGTGTCGCCGCGACCGGTGGCCCACTGGAGTCCGGTCTCAACATCTACTCGTGGGGTGACTACGACAGCCCAGATGTAGTTCAGGCCTTCACCGATGAGCTTGGCCCGAAGGTGACCTTTGACTCCTACGGCTCCAACGAGGAGATGATTTCCAAGCTCATCGCGGCCAAGGGAACAAGTGGCTACGACATCGTTGTTCCCACGGGTGTGTTTGTAACCCAGCTGGCCGAGAACGACTTGCTGGTCGAACTCAACCATGACCTGCTTCCCAACCTCCAACACATGGACCCCGCGTTCCTCAACCAGGATTGGGACCCAGAAAACAAGTGGTCTGTCTGTAAGGCATGGGGCACCACCGGCTTCGTCTACGACAAAAACGTCATCACGCGCGACCTTCAGACGTGGAATGACTTCCTCGACGCTGCCCAGAACGAAGCGAGCGGCAAAACTTCAGTGCTGGATGACCCAGCCGAACTGACCGGGATGTACTTCTGGGCGAACGGCATCGACTGGAACACCACCAACACGGATGACCTTGACGCGGCCGAGGACTTTCTCGTCAACAAGCTCGCCAAGCACATCTCCGCCTTCGACTCCTACCCGGGCGGCGTTGCCATCCCGGAGGGCACTCAGGTGCTCATGCAGGCTTGGAACGGCGACGCCAGACTGGGCATCATCAACGGCGGGGAGCCGGACCGCTGGGCGTGGCGACTGGGCGCACCGGCAACCGAACTGTGGATGGACAACTGGTCGATTGCCAAGGGTGCCAAGAACCCTGAAGCGGCACACGCCTTCATCAACTACACCATGGTGCCAGAGACGCAGCTCATCCAGCTCGACTACATCGGCTACCACACCGGAGCTGCCGGGATCGAAAAGATGGCTAATGACGAGGGCCTCGAAATGCTTGACCTGGTCTTCTTCACCCCTGAGCAGCTCTCCACCATGAAAAACGGTGAGCTGAACGAGAACCAGGACCGCGTCGTTGCCATCTGGAACACCATGAAGGCTGCTGCTGGTGCCTAAACTACGTTGGCCAAAGGCCACCCTTGCGCTTCCCGCGTGGGCGTGGCTTTTGGCCTTCTTTGCGGCACCCGTCGGACTGGTTATTTGGTACAGCTTCGGGCGTAAGCCTGGGATCTTTGGCACGCACTCCAACGACATCCTCTCCTTGGATCGGTACGCGGAAGCCCTCTCCCCCACGTTCTTCACAACCTTCTCCAACACCCTGTGGGTGGGGATCACGGGCACCCTCATTTGCTTGATCATCGGCTTGCCCGTGGCGTACTGGATGGCCGTGAAAGTGCCGGTCGCCAAGCGAGGTCTTCTCATCGCCGCCATCATGATCCCGTTCTGGACAAACTTCTTGGTTCGTACCATAGGGTGGCAAATCATTTTGTCGCCGCAGGGGTGGCTATCGAACGGGTTGCAAGCAGCTGGGCTGATCGACGGCCCGCTAGAAATTCTGTACACGCGCACGGCCGTGCTCATTGGTGTCGTCTACAACTATCTTCCGCTCATGATCTTGCCCCTGTTCGTGGCGTTTGACCGGGTCGGTGAGCCACTGCGTGAGGCCTCCAAGGATCTCGGTGCGGGACGCATTCACACTTTCTTGCGGGTAACCATCCCGCTGGCGCGGCCTGGCATGATTGCCGGTCTTCTGCTCGTCTACATCCCCCTCATGGGCGACTACATCACGGCAACCGTGCTGGGTGGTGCGAAAGGAAACATGGCGGGACAGATTGTGGCCAGCCAGTTCCAAACCGCTCAGAACTGGGCCCTCGGCTCCGCGATGGCTGTCGTTCTCATCCTCACGATTTTGTTGAGCGCAGCGACACTTGCCTTCATTATTTGGCTCATGTCCTTGCCGTTTAGCCGACACTATCGACTTCGACTGGGGGTGGAGTCATGAGTGAGACAGAGACAAAACGAATCGCCCTCGAGAAGACCGCGAAACAACCGACTACTGCGACACTCTCTGCCAAACCGACAAAGCCCCGCCGCGCTTTCTTGGATCGAATTTTCTCGATCTGGGGTGTCATTGTTCTGCTGTTCCTGTTCGCACCGATCTTGGTGATCATCGTGTACTCGTTCAACACGGGGCGACTTCTCATTTCGTTCGACGGATTCGGCATAGACCCATTCCTGACAATTTTCAACAAACCGGCTATCCAGAATGCGGTGTGGGTGTCCATTCGCTCCGGTGCGATGTCTGCTCTCTTCGCCACCGCTATCGGCACACTTGCTGGTGTGGCGATGGCGCGCAGGCCCGGCAAGTGGGTGGGCTGGTTCCTCGCAGTGCTCGTGCTCGTGACCGTCACACCCGAAATTGTCGACGCAATCTCGCTGCTGCCGTGGGTTGTTTTCCTCGGTCAAGACCTCGGGCTGACGATCTTCAACGACGGAATTTTTCGCCTCGTCGTCGGCAATTCGCTCTTCTCTATCGCCGTGGTCAGCTACATCGTGCGTGCGCGTCTTGTTGGAATCAGCGAAAGCTTGGAGGAAGCATCCGCAGACCTCTATGCACCACCGCTGCGTACGTTCTGGCGCATCACGCTTCCCCTCGCCATGCCTGCCGTATTGGCCGGAGGGTTGCTGTCGTTCACGTTGAGCCTTGACAACACGATCATCGCTTCCTTCGTTCAGGTCTCTGGCACAACACCGTGGCCGGTGTATGTGCTGAGCGCGGTGCGAAGCGGGCTGCGCCCAGAAATCGCGTCAGTATCCACACTCATGCTCATCCTCACCCTTTTTGCTTTGGCACTCGTGGCGTGGGTTTTGAAGCGCTCTGGCGATTCCGCTACCGAGATCGCACGAACCATGGCGGGAAGCTAACCAGGCAAGAAAGGCACTTCATGCAGGCTGCAGACACCGTCTTTATGGGCGGAAAAGTTTTCACCGCTGATACGGTTCGTTCCACCGCAAGCGCGGTTGCCGTGCGCGGTAACCGGATTGTGGCGGTCGGGCACGAGGAGGTGCGTGACCTGATCGGCTCCAACACTGACGTCGTCGATCTGGCGGGACGCATGCTGGTTCCGGGCTTCCAGGACGCCCACGTGCATCCGGTGTGGGGCGGCCTCGATATGTTGCGCTGCGACCTCGGCGAGCTGCTCACCCGCAGCGACTATCTCGCGCGCATTGGCGAGTACGCGATCGATAACCCAGACCTTGACTGGATTCTCGGTGGTGGTTGGTCCATGAGTGGGTTCCCAGGCGGCACCCCGCTCGCACGTGATCTCGACACGGTGGTGTCTGATCGCCCCGCGTTTCTGCCCAACCGCGATGGTCACGGCGCCTGGGTGAACTCGCGCGCCCTCGAGCTCGCCGGGCTCACGAAGGACACCCCTGATCCGTCGGATGGGCGCATCGAGCGAGACGCACACGGCAACCCAACGGGCACGCTTCACGAGGGTGCCATGGCCCTCGTCAATCACCTTCTTCCTCGTACAGAGGATGCCACCCTCCTCGAAGCGCTTAAAGTTGGCCAGTCCTACCTACACTCCTTCGGGATCACCGGCTGGCAGGATGCCATCATCGGCTTCTACGGGGATGCGGGAGACGCTGGCCCCGCCTACCGCACGGCAAGCGAACAGGGTCTGCTCACTGGCCGAGTCGTTGGTTCAATCTGGTGGGACCGCTCACGGGGAATCGAGCAGATCCCAGATCTTGTCGCCAAACGTGAGGCATACAGCCACGGCAACTTTAGGGCGACAAGCATCAAGATCATGCAGGACGGTGTGGCCGAGAACTTCACGGCGGCAATGATTGATCCCTACCTTGACGGGCATGGACATCCGACTATCAACGACGGAATCTCGTTTGTTCCGCCGGAGATTCTCGCCGAGGCGGCGCCCCTGCTCGACGCTCTCGGGTTCCAGCTGCACTTTCACGCCATCGGTGACCGTGCGGTGCGAGAGTGTCTCGATGCGGTTGAGGCCGCAATTGTCGCGAACGGCCGCAATGATCTCCGTCACCACATCGCGCACATCCAAGTGGTGCATCCAGAGGATGTTCCCCGCTTCCGCGAACTGGGCGTGACCGCGAACATGCAGTCGCTGTGGGCAGCCCTCGAGCCGCAGATGGTGGAACTCACGCTGCCGTTCCTCGGGGATCCCCGCAGCTCGTGGCAGTATCCGTTCGGCGACCTGCTTCGCAGTGGCGCGACTCTCGCCGCCGGTAGCGACTGGTCGGTGAGCACGCCAGACCCGATGGCCGCCATCCATGTGGCTGTCAATCGAAAGTCCGCTCCCGCCCACTCCGAGGGTGACTATGAGGCATTCTTGCCCGAACAAAGTATCGACTTGGGAACATCTCTCACCGCGTACACGGCCGGCTCCGCTTACGTGAACCATCTCGACGAATGCGGCACCCTCGAGGTGGGCAAACTCGCTGACATGGTGGTGCTCGATCGAGACCCGTTTGTTCATCCCGCGGAGGAGATCGGTGAGACTCGTGTGTTGCAGACCTTCGTGGACGGTAAGCGAGTCTATTCCGCGTGACGCTTCCGCTGACTACTTAGGGCAGTCGGCCATAGTGATGGTGACGTCGTACGTGACATCGGTTCCCTCGAAGTAGTACGACAGCAAGACGTTCGCGCCAAGATTCAGGACGGGCCAAGATTCGGGTGACTCGCACACGAATGGTGTGAAAGCCTTCTTGAGCGCTGCAGGAGAAAGCGTGGTGGGGTCGGTGTCGTTCACCGTATAGAAGTAATGGACCGCGTTCGGTTCAGCGACAACATCCGTTACTGTCGTTTGCGCATCAACCCGTGACGGCAGCACAGCTCCGGCTTTCATCTCTGCGACCATCGCCTCAAGCTTCGTTTGAGTTTCGCTCGCCAGCGCTGCATTTGTTGGGTTGGATTCAACCGTCGGGCTGGATGTCGCGCCAGGCTGGCCCGCGTTGACGGCTGCCATGGAGCAGCCTGAGGGCGCAACAACTGCCCCGACGGCAAGAGTGGCAACGAGGGATACTCGCCCGGAGCGACGGAGTAAGGTCAACGGCATGATGGTGTCCTCAGATTTCGGCGCCGTCGGGTCACGGCACACAGCGCAAGGATAAATGTACTTGCTCAGTTAACTCTGACCAGAATTTCGAATCCGCATTCTCTGTATTGGTACATTGTTGGGCATGTCACACAGTCGCTTTGCGTCGCTCGCCCTAGATCTGACCTCGCCGGTGCCGCCGTTTGAGCAGTTGCGCGTGCAGCTCCGCGACCTTGTGGCATGCGGAAGCTTGACCCCGGGAACTCGGTTACCCACCGTGCGCAAAATGGCCGAAGACCTTGAGCTCGCTCCCAACACCGTGGCACGAACGTACCGGGAGTTGGAAGTTGACGGGGTCATCGAGACTCGGGGGCGCAACGGCTCGTTTGTTGCCAGCCACGGGGACCCGACCGAACGCCAAGCGCAAGAAGCCGCGGCAGCTTATGCGAAACGCATCCGCACTCTCGGATTTGATGCCGATAAAGCTGTGAGCCTCGTTGCCGCGGCTCTCAGGGATGACACGCAGTAGCTACGGCGCTGGTTCCTCACTCGGGGGCAGCGGCGCTACCGCTGGAACTGCAATGGTTCCGGTGATCTCGCCGCCACCACTTCGGGAAAGAAAGCAGTAGTAGGAGCGATTGCCGTCAGACCAATCCTGTGCCGAAATCGCATAACTCGCCTCAAACTGAATGTCGGTGTACGCGGTCGCTTTGCCATAGTCCACCACACTGGGGGCCGTGCAAAGCAAGTTTAGTTGGGACTGGAGCGCCTCCATGCCGGGATACCCCAGCTGGCTCACCACCCCAGTATCAGGGTCCGTCGCGGTTCCGGCGAAGGTTCCCCTCGTGACCAGCTGCGCTGCATGCGGCAACGCGCAATCCACCACGGTGTAGTTGATCTCCCACGGACCGAGATACGGGTTAATGCACTCCCCGCCCAGAAGCTCATCCCATTGGTAGTCGCCGGGCTCAACGGGGCCAAGGGGCAATTCCGTGGGGGTTGGCGTTGGGCCGGGTGTTGACGTTGGCGCCACGAGGGCACTGGGCGCTGGGCCGAGGATAGCAGGTAGCTTGGTGCCCACGATGAAGAGAGCGACCAGCGCCAACAGGGCGACCAAGCCACCAGCTACCCACAAGAGCACGCTCTGGGGATTCTTGCCCTTCTTTACCTCGGCTTCATCGCTTGTGATCGGTGGTGAATCATCTTGCGGGCGCCGAACGAAGGGGTTCTCGGATGCCGAGGGCCCTTCCTCGTACTCAACAAAGTTTGACTCCCCAAAGAGCGCGTCAAGACCAGATGACCCTGCGGCCTCCGCGAAAGCCTCGGTGGGCGACGGGGGAAACTCGCTGGCTGCTGGAATCCCAGCCAACTCCTCTGCCATGGGCGGCACGGGAGGGGGCTCGTGCGCGGGCGGCATCGGTGCAGGCGGCATCGGTGCAGGCGCGGGCGGTACGGGCGAAGTCGGCTCAGCAGGTTGAGGTGGAAAATTTGCGGCAAGCCATGCGTCGAGACCGTCGCTCGCATCATCGCCAACACCGTCGGTGCCGTCGCCTGATCGTGGGTCTCGCTCGTCGGTCATGAATCCAGACCCAGATCGGAGAGACCAAGAGCGGCGAGATAGGGGTAACCCGCGCCCTCAATGATCTCTTTGGCGCCCGTATTGCGATCCACAACAACCGCCACGGCGGCAATTACCGCCCCGACTTTTTCTAACGCGGCAATCGCTGCGAGCGGAGATCCACCGGTCGTGGACGTATCTTCAACCACGATCACGCGTTTGCCCTCAAGATCCGGGCCCTCGACTTGGCGGCCACGCCCGTGATCCTTCGGCTCTTTGCGCACAACGAACGCGTCGTACGCGAGGCCTCTAGCGGCACCCTGGTGCATTATTGCCGCGGCAATCGGGTCTGCTCCCATGGTGAGGCCGCCGACGGCGACGACATCCGGAACCCCAGAAATGAGGTCGAGCATGACCGACCCAATGAGTGGTGCTACCCGGTGATCCAAGCTCACACGCCTGAGGTCGACGTAGAAGTTTGCCTTCAGCCCACTCGAAAGTGTGAAGTCGCCGCGGAACACCGCATCGGCGGAGATGTAGTCAATGAGTTGGCGGCGAGCGTCGTTCACGGTGACAACTCTATTCATCATTCGTGAACGGTGTGCGCGCGCACCGATATCGTGGGGCTATGCGAGTAGCCACCTGGAACGTCAATTCGATTCGCGCTCGAGCCAGTCGGGTCGTCGACTGGCTGGTACGAGAAGACGTTGACGTTCTCGGAATGCAAGAAATCAAGTGTCGGCCAGACCAGTTTCCGATGGAAGAATTTGAGGCTGCAGGCTACGACGTCATCGCGCATGGGCTGAATCAGTGGAACGGTGTTGCGTTTGCCAGCAGGCTTCCCATGACGGATGTCGAGACAAGCTTCGCGGGCCAGCCCGGCTTCCTGAAGGGCGCGGAGGGCTCGGATCAACCACTCGAAGCGCGCGCCATGGGCGTGACGGTGGACGGCATCCGACTGTGGAGCCTCTACGTTCCCAATGGGCGCGCACTCGATGACCCCCACTACGCCTACAAACTGGAGTGGTTGGCGCAACTCAACAAAGAGTCGCAGCGCTGGGTGGCGGCCCACCCTGGTGACGCACTCGCGCTCATGGGCGATTGGAATGTCGCGCCGACGGACGAAGATATGGGTGACCCGAGCTTCACCGCGGGAGTCTCGACCCACGTTTCGGAGCCCGAGCGCGCTGCATTCCGCACCTTTCTCGATGCTGGTTTCGACGACGTTGTGCGCCCCTTCGTTCCTGAAGGATTCACCTTCTGGGACTACAAACAGCTTCGGTTTCCGAGAAACGAGGGAATGCGGATTGACTTCATTCTGGGCAATCCGACCTTCGTCAGCCTGGTTACTCACGCACAGATTCACCGTGACGAGCGCAAGGGCGATGGCCCCAGCGATCACGTTCCCGTGGTCGTTGACCTGTCAATAGATGACGATGACGACCTCGACAGACCGATGATTTTCTGACGTTCGCACCGTTTGCACAGTAAAGTCTCAGGAGTGGTCGAAAAAAATCCCCGGATGACTCCCACCCACGCAAGCATTGATGCTGGAATCTCGACCAGCAAGGTTGTCACGCGGGTATTTGAGCAGATCCTCGAGGCCATCCACAACGGCCAGTTGCAGCCGGGTGCCCACATCAATGACACAAAACTGGCCGACACTTTTGGAGTTTCCCGCACACCCGTGCGCGAAGCACTGCAGAGGTTGCGGGAGATAGGTGTGGTCGAGGCCTCCGCGAACCGGTTCACGCGAGTGGCCGTGGTGAGTCCCCGTGAAACAGCGGAAGCCATGGTTGTCTGGCGGGCACTCTTCGACGCTCTTCTCGACGACGTGATTCCTCGTGTGGGAGCGGATGTCGCTGAGGAGATGGCCGGTGACCACGAAGCATTTGTGGCGGCAACTTCTGTGATGGACATGCAGGCGATAGCAACAACAAACTTTTCGTTCTTCAGCAGACTTTCTTCACGATCAACGAACGCCGCGCTTCGCCGCGCGATCAGGTCTGTCGTGCACATCGTGCGACTCGGTAGCCTGCACCTTCCCGAGTACGTCGATTTCACGACGCTAGCCTCAGCGCAGGCCATGCTGGTCGACGCCGTTCGTACCAACGATCTTGCCCTCGCCCACGAAGCGATGAAGGTCGTTGGTCGGGTTGAGATTCCGCAAAAGCCCTTCGAGTGACCCTCACATATCCTTCCCGTCGGTCAGATATCCTTGATGCGCAGTGATTTCCCTTTATTGACGACAGGAGGTTGAACCATGTCCCCACTCATGAACGAGAAGACCATCATTGGCGAGCCCGAGGTCGTCGAGGATGGCGCGTCGTGGCTCGGCCTCAAGGAGGCAGTCACCGCGATCCGCCCGCTGCAGGTGCAAGATGGAAGCATCCCCAATGCCGCGGATCACGCCACGGCAGCAGAGCTCGTCGGCGAGATCACGAAGTTCATCACGGAGCTAACACCGCTCTTTCCACACGATGCTGAGTACCTCACAGCTCTGGTTACCGACTTCGAGCGTTGGCATGCTGAGGGCTTCGGCGTTCCCGACTTCTATGACTCCCTCGTGGCTTTCCACCCGGAGCGCAACCGCATCAACGGTTTACGCCACCTGGTCGTGTTCCCGATGTACACGCAAAACGGCAGCAACGACCGCCTAGTTGAGGCCGTTCTCATCGAGGTCATTTGGCCAGAGTTCGTCTCAGAGCTTGAGGCTGGCGAATACTCCAACAAGCTGTTTATTCCGATCCGCTTTGTGGATTTCACAGCCGGCTACGACACAAACTCCGCGGTTCTGTTCCCAGAAACTGTCGCTGTACGCGAGACCCCAAAGTTCACTTGGGGTGCGATATTTGCCGACCGTGAGGCTGCGCGATTCCGTCGCGTCGTCAAGGCGGCGGCCGAGATCACCGGCCTTCAGCTTCCCGCCGACGCGCAGGAACTGCTCGAAGACCAGCGTCTCACCGAAGAGACCTTCGTGATGTGGGATCTCATCCACGACCGCACGCACATGCGCGGCGACTTGCCGTTTGACCCGTTCATGATTAAGCAGCGCATGCCGTACTTCCTCTACTCGCTCGAAGAATTGCGGTGCGACCTCACCGCATTCCGCGAGTCGGTGAAGCTCGTGCGTTCAGAAGACACCGACACAGTCACCCGTAAGCACGCGCAACTCGTGCAGTACACGGTGATCTTCGATCGCATCTTTAGGTTCGCCCTCACCGGCAACCGCGTGCGCAACTACGACGGCCTCGGTGGTCAGTTGCTCTTCGCGTGGATGCACCAACACCACGTGCTGCACTGGACCGACACCAAGCTCAGCATTGACTGGG
>JBDSUT010000246.1:0-11832 GCA_039927595.1 Terrimesophilobacter sp. | reverse complement strand
GTAGGGGCTCGTTTTCACGGCTGGTTGGATGCCTTCAACCCAGACGTCTACGACTCTTTTGGGGGAAGTTACCAACTCGTTCAAGGCCTGTTCGGAATGGCACACGGTGGAATCATCGGAACCGGGTTCGGTGAGGGGCAACCTCAGATTGTTCCCCTCGCTGAGAGTGACTACATCATCTCGAGTCTCGGTGAGGAACTCGGGCTCGTTGGTCTCTTCGCCATCTTCGCGCTGTACTTGATTTTCGTTTCTCGGGGCATGCGCATTGGGTTCGCTGGTCAGGATGACTTCGGTCGACTGCTTGCCGTCGGGCTCTCCTTCGTGATCGCCTTGCAGGTGTTCATCGTTGTTGGCGGGGTGACCCGGGTGATTCCACTCACCGGGCTCACGACACCTTTCCTCGCTGCAGGTGGTTCCTCTTTGCTCGCGAACTGGATCATCGTTGCGCTCCTGTTGAGGCTGTCTGATTCCGTTCGAAATCAACCAAGGCTGGTGATCGGACCGTGAATCGCGAACTCAAGCGCGTGAGTGCCGCCATCCTCGTCATGTTCTTGGCATTGTTTGTCTCGACCACCACGATTACGGCATTTCAGGTCGACAATCTTCGGACTCACGACAAGAACGTGCGAACCCTCTATGACAGTTACTCCGCGGAACGTGGCCCCATTTTGGTCGCTGGTGAACCCATCGCGGAGTCGGTTCCTGTTGACGACAAATTCAAGTTCCAGCGCGTCTACGCGAATCCAGAACTGTACGCACCGATCACCGGCTATTTCACTCTCGATCAGGGCAACACCGGAGTCGAAGGTTCCCTCAACGATTATCTCAGTGGGACGGCAAACGACCAGTTCCTCGCAAAAATCAACGCTATTCTCACCGGCCAGCCCCCCAAGGGTGCCATCGTCGAACTCACGATCGACCCGGTAGTGCAACAGGCCGCGTGGGACGCTCTGGGTGATCACACCGGCGCTGTCGTCGCTATAGACCCGTCTACCGGTGCCATTTTGGCGATGGTCTCAAAACCCTCTTTTGACCCAAACCTCCTTGCCTCGCACAACAACAAAGACGTCATCGCGGCATACAACCAGCTTCTAGACAACGCGAGCAACCCACTGTTCAATCGCGCCATCAGTGGAAACCTGTACCACCCCGGCAGTGTTTTCAAGCTCATTGTCACCGCGGCCGCGTTGGAAAGTGGTCGCTTCACCCCCGACAACCAGTTCCCCAATCCCGCGACGCTGCAGTTACCGCAGAGCAAGTCGGTGATCACTAACGCGGGCAACGGAACATGTGGTCCCGGAGAGAACGTAAGCATTGCGGATGCACTTCGGCTCAGCTGCAACATTCCCTTTGCGCAACTTGGGGAAGCGCTGGGGCAGAAGGAGTTACGAAAGTACACAAGCCTGTTTGGCTTCGGAACTGAGCTGAACATTCCGATGTCTGTGACACCCAGCACGATCCCGGAATCACTTGATGCGCCGCAACTCATGCTCTCTTCCTTCGGGCAAGCGAACGTGCGCGTGACTCCCCTTCAAATCGCCATGGTGTCGGCGGCAATCGCCAACGGCGGGGTAATCATGAAGCCAACTCTCATCAAATCAGTCACGGCGCCCGACTTGAGTGTTCTCGAGGGTTTCGGACCCGAAGTTTTTTCGACACCCATCACGAGCGCAACCGCCGCAACTCTCCGGCAACTGATGGTCAACAACGTCAACAACGGCGCTGCAAGCAATGGCAGAATAAATGGCATCGATGTCGGCGGAAAGACCGGTACTGCGCAGAACGGGGAGAACGACCCGTATACGCTGTGGTTTACCGGTTTTGCACCAGAAAATAGCCCGAGAGTCGCTATCGCCGTGGTCATTGAAGATGGTGGAAGAAGCTTCGGAAATGCTGTTGCTGCGCCAATTGCGAGAAAAGTTATAGAGGCGGTGCTGAACAAATGAGACCCACAAGTGGCCTCACATTCGGAGGTCGATACCAACTCTCCAATCGCATAGCGATCGGCGGGATGGGTGAGGTGTGGCAAGCGACCGACCTCGTTATCGGACGCACGGTTGCCATCAAAATTCTTAAAGACGAGTACCTGGGCGATCCCGGTTTTCTCGAGCGGTTTCGTGCCGAGGCCCGCCATGCTGCTCTCGTAAACCATGAAGGCATCGCAAACGTTTTCGACTACGGAGAAGAAGAAGGTAGCGCCTACCTCGTCATGGAGTTGGTTCCCGGTGAAGCTCTCTCCACGGTTCTCGAACGTGAGCGGGTTCTGGCGACCGACCGCGTTCTCGACATCGTTGCGCAAACAGCTTCAGCCTTGCATGCGGCGCACTCCGCTGGTCTCGTCCACCGCGACATTAAGCCGGGCAACCTGCTCATCACGCCAGACGGGCGCGTAAAGATCACCGACTTTGGTATCGCTCGCATCGCGGACCAGGTGCCACTCACCGCCACCGGGCAGGTGATGGGCACGGTTCAATACCTGTCGCCCGAACAAGCAAGCGGACATCCTGCGTCCCCCACCACCGACATCTATTCGCTGGGTATCGTCGCGTACGAAGCGCTCGCCGGCCGGCGCCCGTTCACCGGAGAATCGCAAGTTGCGATAGCCATGGCGCAAATCAACGAGACGGCTCCAGACCTTCCCGTAGCAATCTCTGAGCCTGTGCGCAATCTCGTTTATGCCTGTATTGCGAAGAACCCTTCCGATCGGCCCACCTCCGCGGCCCACCTTGCTCGGGCTGCACAAGCGCTCCGGCGCGGGGATGTCGGCGCTGCGGCGGGTGCGGTGCCTGGAGTGCTCGGAGAGACGACCCAGGGCACCGCCTTTGGCCAGACCTCAGCCACCCAGGTACTTCCCTCGATATCTGGTAGTAGCCAGCACACGCCACCGCCAGAGTCGAAGCGCAGAAACCCGTGGACGTGGCCGCTCATTGCCCTCATCGCCATTCTGTTGGTGGTGCTAGTCGGCGCCATCATCGCCTTAGTGACACAGCCGAATTCCTCCGTCGTGGATCCGACGCCGCCGTCAACATCCACGACACCGCAACCTAAGCCATCAACCCCGACCCCCAAACCCACCGCTGACCTCGTCAACATCAACATTTCCATGTTTGAGGGGATGACCCAGTCAGAAGTTGAGAAGGCCCTGGATGATCTTGGGCTCTCCTACGACGTGTCTGAGGGCAAGGTAGCTCCCTCGAAGTCCGATGAGTACAAGGTGTACGCGATTAGCCCGGCCGGCAATGTTTCCAAGGGCACGACGATCAACGTGAAGATCTACGCCCCCATACCAGCACCAACAGCGAAGCCGGGCGCTCTGACGGCAACCCCAAGTGGGCCATACACTGCGTCACAGTCAGTGACAATCTCGTGGCCCGCCTACGGAGGGTGCAACTCAGCGACACCCCTGGTGAGCTACAGCATCGCCATCGAAGGTGGCACGGTAACCAGCACAAACCCTGTGCCGGCGGGCACCACATCCGCCACCATCACTCTTCGCGGCGATCCCGGTGACACCAAGGTCTCATACACGGCCTCCTGCTCGGGCACACCCTCACCGTCATCAGACGTTCTGACACTTACGGTTCCGTGATCCCTCACGTACTGCAGGTACACTGGCTAGACATTAGGCCTGCACCCGGGAGAAAAACACGTGACTGAAGGTACTCGCATGCTTGCCGGCAGGTACCAGATTGGTGCGCTGCTGGGCCGGGGCGGCATGGCAGACGTTCACGCCGGAATTGACACGCGGCTCGGACGCAAAGTTGCCATCAAGCTCCTAAAGCCTTCCCTCGCCCATGATCCAAAATTTAGGCTCTTGTTTCGCGAAGAGGCACAGAAGGCCGCTCGCATGGCACATCCGACGATCGTTCGCGTATTCGACGCCGGAGAAGAAACCGTTCGTGATGGCAGGGGCCAAGAGTCTCAACTCCCCTTCATTGTGATGGAATTCGTCGATGGTCGACTGCTCAAAGACATCATTTCTGATGGCCCCCTCGAACCAACAGAGGCGGCCAGAATCGTCGCTCAGGTGCTGACCGCGCTCGAGTACAGTCATCGCGCACTCCTCGTGCACCGAGATATCAAGCCGGGCAACATCATGGTCACTCAAAATGGCCAGGTTAAGGTGATGGATTTCGGCATCGCCAGGGCGGTTTCTGATAACTCGTCAACGGTTGCTGACACCAGCGCGGTCTTAGGCACGGCGCAGTATTTTTCTCCAGAGCAAGCACGCGGTGAAACGGTGGATGCTCGAACCGATCTTTACTCCACCGGTGTCGTTCTTTTCGAGCTTCTCACCGGCACGCCTCCGTTTCACGGGGATCGGGCTGTCGCCGTGGCCTACCAGCACATCAGCGAGGCGCCGGCTCGGCCCAGCACCATCAACCCCAAGATTTCTCCCGCACTGGATGCCGTTGCGCTTCGTTCTCTAGAAAAAGACAAATTCAGCCGCTACCAGTCTGCAGCGGAGTTCCGCAGTGACCTGGAGGCGGCGGCCTCCGGTGAGGTACCGGTGACGAAGAAGATCGTTAAGGACGACTTCCACGACACACTTTTTGGCACTAATCCGGCATCCCGTGCAGGCTCAGACGCAACTATGCGGCAACTCTCGAATTCTGCCGATGACCGAGTAGTGCGCACTCAATCACGCCCGCCGGTGGCGTGGCTCTGGGCTGGCGTCACCATCATGGCGGTCATTCTGCTTGCGGTGATGTTCTGGGTTCTCAATCTTCAGCCCAACCAGATCGGTGGCACACTTGCGGTTGAGGTTCCCAACGTTATTGGTCAGACCTACGAGAGTGGTGCTCAAAAGATCACGGACCTTGATCTGGTCCCCACGAGACTGAGTGAACCAAGTGAAGATGTCCCCGAAGGTGCCATCATCCGCGTCGATCCGGCTCCCGGAACAAATGTGGGCAAGGGCTACACCGTAAAAGTGTGGGTATCCACGGGGCAAACCCTGTTAACCATTCCGACACTCCTCAACATGACCGAGGAGGCTGCAGTGAAAGCCTTGACGGACGCCGGGTTCGAGTATGGATCCACAACGACCACTCATTCCACGTCGGTACCCGCTGGGATCGTCGTGGGGACGAGCCCTGAGGGCGGCACCACTGCCCGCAAGGGAACGGTGGTGAGTCTGGTGGTTTCGGACGGTCTCATCGAAGTTCCCAATGTCGTTGGCAAGCCCATTACCGAGGCGAACCGCGCGCTTCTGCCGCTCGGGGTAAGCATCGTTCTGAACCCCGACAATGGCTGCAGCGGTGGAGCGGTTACCGCTCAGTCCCTTGCCCCTGGAGTGCAACCGCAGAAGTCGTCCATCACACTGACGTATTGCACGGGGTCTTAGGCGAGGTTCACCAAGGGGTTGAGGCCGACCGCAGCGCTTTTCGCGGTGGTGAGCCCCGCAACAGTCAACCAGTTCGCCAGGAGCTGGTAGCCGCCTTCCGTCAACACAGACTCTGGATGAAACTGCACTCCATAAATGGGTGTGCGCGCGTGCTGCACCCCCATGATCACTCCGCCGTGCGTGCGCGAAGTCACAGTGAGTTCGGGCGGAACGGTGGAGCCGACGATAGCGAGTGAGTGATACCGGGTCGCGGTGAACGGCTGCGGAACATCCGTGTACAGCTCACTCCCGTCATGCGTAATGAGGGATGTTTTGCCGTGCATAAGCTCTTCAGCAATGGTGACCGTGGCGCCCACCGCTTCTGCAATCGCCTGATGGCCAAGGCAAACGCCGAGGAGGGGGATTTCGGAGGCAAGGGCGGCGTGAACGAAGGGAATGGAGACCCCCGCGTTCGCCGGCGTGCCCGGACCTGGGGAAAGGAGCACGCCGTCGTAGCGGGAAGCTACCTCCGCCACGGAAGTCTCGTCGATGTCATCGTTGCGCACGACCGTTGTCTCCGCACCCAATTGCAGAAGGTAACCATTGAGCGTGTAAACAAAGCTGTCATAGTTGTCGATGACCAGAATCTTCGTCATTCGTTGACCGTCACCTCCTGAACGGGGAGCAGAGAGTTTACCCAGGGAAACACCCACTCAACGAGGCAAAACAGCACAGTTGCAACCAACACGATCAGAATCAGCACCCTTAGCCAGACTGGCCCGGGGAGAACTCGCCACAGCGCTCCGTACACGGGTCAGCCCCCTGCCTTCACGATTGCGGCAATCGCGGCAGGCGGACCGGCAGAAATCGGACGCCACGATTCGAACACGGAGTAGGCGATGAGCCGCTCCGCGACAGAATACTTCGGATTACAACTCATGATGGTTAGCAAACTTTCGGTGGCTGTGTCTCCGACTCGCTGAGGAACAGGTTCGAGCACTCCGACTCCCTGAGGGCCAACGTATTCGAGATTGCGAAAACTATAGGTGTAATACCCATCCTGAGTTTTAATGTAGAGCTTGTCGCCAAGCTGCAGTTGATCGATGTCTCTAAAGGGTGCGCCGTACGCAAGGCGGTGCGCAGCGAGCGCGACATTGCCCAACTGTCCCGGCAATTGTGTCGTTGGGTAATGACCAATTCGTCCGGTATTCAGCACAGCACGCACACCAATGCCTTCCGCCACTTCCCGCGCCCAGTCGCTTCCGAATCGTGGCACGTAGAGCACGGCGAAGGTCGCGTCCTCTTTCGGTGTTGCCGTGACGGCCGGCTCACCAAAGTCGACTGGCTTCGACTCCTGGTTGACGTTGGTGTTGCCCGCATCCCACGATTCTGCGAGACTCGCTGCCACGTGATTCTGCTGGTCTCCGACAATGATGTCGTTAAGCCACAACTGCCAACCGAGAAAAAGAAATACCAGGACACCGGCAGTCACGAAGACTTCGCCAAGAACACCCATGACGCTGAGCCGACGGCGTTCACGACGTCTCGTGCGCGTGAGAGCCCTTCGTGTCACAGGCACGGGTTCGGTCATGGCTTCGATTCTAAGCGAGTAGTGGAGGAGCTTGATGTTGATGGCAGAGGGAACACGGTGCTTCACGCTAGAATTCGTGCATGGCTAGAAGCACATCGAGACCTGATCAACCGAATGAGACCCGCACGGGTAATGACGCTCCGAACGCGGTGTGGTTCAAACCCATCATGTTCGGCCTGATGTTGGTTGGTCTTGCGTGGATCATTGTCTTCTACGTCAGCCAAGGAACCCTACCGGTCGCCTCGCTCAAGGACTGGAACATTATGGTCGGTTTCGGCATCCTGTTTGTCGGGTTCCTCATGACGACTCGCTGGCGCTCCTAAACAAGCCCACTGGATGTTCCCAACAATTACATTCGTGTAATTATCCCCACTGTGGATAACCCTGTGGGAAGTTACTAGCGAAAGAGGCTAGTGAAACCGCTGTGCATCAGTTCGATGCCCACAAACGTCAGAACGATCAAGCCCGCGAAAACGCTGACGAGCAGCAGCAGTTGTTGGTTTCGCTTTCGAGGAGCCCTCGTCTTCAGCAGCACGAAAGCAACAATCGCACCCACGATCAATCCACCCACATGAGCTTGCCACGCAATGTTGGGGATGACGAATCCAATCACCAAGTTGATCGCAATCACAATGATGATCTGAGTGTTTCTGCCACCGAGGCTGCGCTGAATGATGAAGAAAGCACCCAGCAGTCCGAAAATGGCGCCTGATGCTCCCAACACCGCTGACGTGGGGCTGAGGAGCAAGACCGCAACTGAACCGCCGAGTCCACTCAACAGATAAAGAGTCAGGTACCTCCAGCGACCCAAAGCAGCTTCCAGTGGTGGCCCAATAATGAACAGCGAAAACATGTTGAACATAATGTGAAGAAGCGAACC
Source organism: Terrimesophilobacter sp. (assembly GCA_039927595.1). Classification (GTDB taxonomy): domain Bacteria; phylum Actinomycetota; class Actinomycetes; order Actinomycetales; family Microbacteriaceae; genus Terrimesophilobacter. The sequence continues at coordinate 4,035 of JBDSUT010000246.1, read as the reverse complement.
CGGTGAATGCGCAAAAATCGACGTGATCATCCGCCACGGCTGCACCTCCGTGAGAAAGGGAAGATAGAACAAGGTATTGGTGACCTCGTGGCTGAAAAGCTGTGCCATGTACACCAACACACACGCTGCAATAAGTCCGTAGGTCACCACCGGGGTTGAACTACCCGGACGAATTGCCATCGCGGCTCGAGACTTAACACGAGGTGCCGACTGCCTAGACTCCCTCATGCACTCCGGGCAGTGATACCCAACTGCAGCAGGCGTTTGGCAGTCCGGGCAGATCGTGCGCCCACAGCGTTGGCACAGCACAAAGCTCTGTCTCTTCGGATGCCGGTAACAGACATCCGAAGACGTCTCGCCAGAGTCGGTCACCCTCAGAGCTCGGTGACGGTGATGCTCTCGATCACAACTGGCTCGATTGGCCGGTCGTTTCGGTCCTTCTTCACCGACTCGATCTTCTTCACGGTGTTCTTCGACTCCTCGCCGTCAACGATCCCAAAAATGGTGTGCTTTCCCTGAAGCCATTTCGTGGGGACCGTGGTGATGAAGAACTGGGAACCATTGGTGCCGCGGCCGCCCTGAGTACCGGCGTTGGTCATTGCAAGCACGTATGGCTCGTTGAAGTTCAACTCAGGATGAATCTCATCGTCGAACTGGTAGCCGGGGCCACCAATCCCCTGGCCCAGTGGATCACCGCCCTGGATCATAAAGTCATCAATGATGCGGTGGAAAATCACGCCGTCGTAGAGTGGACGATTTGTCTTCTGGTGCGTTGCTGGGTCAGTCCACTCGATCTGACCGGTGGCAAGTCCAACGAAGTTGGCAACAGTTTTGGGCGCGTGGTTGGCGAGCAAGTTAACGGTGATGGCACCGAGATTGGTGTGAAGGACGGCGACGTGTGTGTGTGCAGACATTGCACAATTCTTCCACAGAGTGTGGCCTCGTGTGGTGTGCGGGTATCAGCATTCACCCAGCGTGACCGTGTTTGCTGCGAGGAAGACCCGTGGGAAGATAGATAACCACTCCCACCACTAGACGACGGAGGATACTGATGAAACTTTCACGTAAGCGTCAGCGAGAACTCAACCGGCTCAAGCGCGGCGCGTCAGATCTGTGGGATAACCAAAAAGAGGTTCTCGATCACGCAACCAAGGTTGTGAAAGAGGCCAAACGCCAGCTTGCCAACGTGAGCCGCGAAGAAGTCGCACCCCGCGTGCGCGATATTTATGAGTCTCGTGTGCGCCCAAGCGTTGAGTCAGGAATCGATGCCGGCCGCCACTTTGCGGACTCCGCGAAAGATAAGGTGACGCGCGATGTTCTGCCCGCGGTGTCCTCTGCCCTCGGAACTGCCTTAGCCGCCCTTGAGGTGGCGCGTAGCCCTCAGGTTCGTCACGCGTTGACCCGCATTTCACGATCGGCGTCAAAGACCGTGGTGGCGCCGCCCAAGTCAAGTGCCGGAGTGGGTCGCTACCTCCTCATTGGCGTCGGTATCGTCGCCGCCGCGGGAGTCGCTTACGCGGCCTGGCAGACTCTCCGCGCGGATGACGAACTCTGGGTCAGCGACGAGCCAGACCTCACCTTCGACAAGTGAGTAGTTGACGGCATCCAGCGCCCCAGATTTCAATCGGAACGCTGTCGGTGAATCAGTAAGTGTGGAGCCTAGGAGAATCGAACTCCTGACCTCCTGCTTGCAAAGCAGGCGCTCTACCAATTGAGCTAAGGCCCCGTGCGTCACGGGGTGGGGATACCAGGACTTGAACCTGGGACCTCTTCGTTATCAGCGAAGCGCTCTAACCGCCTGAGCTATATCCCCGAGTAAGGCAGATTCGAGATTATCGTACCCACCCACTGATCGTGTAATCGGATCAGTTGTTTTTGAAGCCGACAAGCAATCCGCCGGTCAACCGCACACTCAAGTTATAGATTATTGCAGCTATCGCACCCAGTGCTGTACCAACCACAACGCTGAGCAGCGCGACGACACCCGTAAAGATCATTACCTTTGCGAGCGAGAAGCTGTCCATGACACTGAAAGTTGGCTGATTGAGAATGTCCCTCAAGACACTGGTGAGCTGGCCGAAGATGCCCGTGGAATTGAGCACCATCCACAACAGGAACGCAACAACAATCTGGACAATCGCGATACACGCCGAAACGAGGAACGACAACTTCACTGCTGACCAAAAGTCGATGTAGACGAGTTTCAGACGAACCTGTTTCGTGGCGGTCGCCTTTTGCGACTTGCGCTGGAGCTTCTCTGCGACGCTACTCATTTATCGTGTGATCCTTCCCGGCCTGGTCGGAGGCTTCAGGAGATGTGCTCGGTGACTCTTCACCGTCGTCCTCCGCCTGGCCCGCCAGGTTACGTTCACTGTTTTTCGCAATCGCGATGATCTTGTCGTCGTCCGCGAACCTGGCGAACACGACACCCATGGTGTCACGACCTTTGGCTGGTACTTCAGCCACCGCAGAGCGTACCACCTTGCCGCTGGAAAGAACCACAAGAACTTCGTCGTCATCCTCAACAATAAGTGCTCCTGCGAGATCGCCCCTGGCCTCTTGAAGCTTTGCAACTTTGATGCCGAGCCCACCTCGGTTCTGCATCCGGTATTGCGCGACTTCGGTGCGCTTCGCGAACCCACCCTCTGTGACCACGAAAACGTAACTATCGTCGGTCACCACTGACGCTGACAAGAGTTGATCGCCATCCCGGAAGTGCATTCCGATGACACCGCTCGTGGCGCGTCCCATGGGGCGCAACGCTGCGTCATCCGCCCGGAAACGAATGGACATACCTTTTCGCGACACGAGAAGAACATCGGAGGTCTCTTCTACGAGCATCGCCGAAACAAGTTCGTCGTCGTCCCGAAGGTTAATCGCAATGATTCCGCCGGAGCGGTTTGTGTCGTACTCGGAGAGAAGGGTCTTCTTGACGAGACCGTCCCGTGTCGCCAACACAAGGTAGGTGGCTTCCGCATAGTTCGTGATGTCGAGAATCTGCGCGATCTCTTCATCCGGCTGTAAAGCGAGAAGGTTGGCGACGTGCTGCCCCTTGGCGTCTCGGCCTGCCTCTTGCAGCTCGTAGGTTTTGGCGCGATAGACCCGACCCTTGTTCGTGAGGAACAGCAACCAGTGGTGTGTCGTCGTGACGAAGAAGTGCTCCACCACATCATCGGCACGCAATTGCGCGCCCTTCACGCCCTTGCCGCCTCGGTGCTGGCTGCGGTAGTTGTCGCTGCGCGTTCGCTTCACATAGCCGTCGCGCGTTACCGTGACCACCATCTCCTCTTCGGGGATGAGATCTTCCATGTTCATGTCGCCGTCGAACCCGTAGAGTATCTCCGTGCGGCGATCGTCGCCAAACTTGTCGAGGATCTCCGTGAGTTCTTCGCTGACAATGTTCCGCTGACGCTCCGGCTTTGCCAAGATATCTTGGTATTCGAGGATGAGGCGCTCAAGCTCGGCCGCCTGCTCCTGAATCTTCTGACGCTCCAGAGCTGCCAGTCGACGCAGCTGCAGGTTGAGGATTGCGTTGGCCTGAAGCTCATCCACGCTCAAGAGTGTGATGAGGCCCTCACGCGCTTCATCCACTGTCGGCGACCGCCGGATCAACGCGATCACGTCGTCGAGCGCGTCGAGCGCCTTCAGGTAGCCGCGCAGAATGTGAGCATCGGCTTCGGCCTTCCTCAATCGGAAAGCGGTGCGCCGAACAATGACCTCGACTTGATGTTCAACCCACAGGGTAATGAAACCGTCGATGGGGAGCGTGCGCGGGATGCCGTCCACGATCGCGAGCATGTTGGCGCCGAAGTTTTCTTGAAGCTGCGTGTGCTTGTAGAGATTGTTCAGCACGACCTTTGCGACGGCGTCCCGCTTGAGGACAACGACCAGACGCTGGCCGGTGCGACCGGACGTTTCATCTCTAATGTCAGCGATGCCAGAAATCTTGCCTTCCTTGACGAGTTCGGCGATCTTCAGCGCGAGGTTATCGGGGTTCACCTGGTACGGCAACTCCGTGACGACCAGGCACTGGCG
>JBDSUT010000245.1:0-13675 GCA_039927595.1 Terrimesophilobacter sp. | reverse complement strand
GATACCGAGCAGAGGCGCAATACCTTGGAGCAGCACTGCTGGCCACATCTTGCGGCTCGTGATGAGAAGCACGATACTAGCGAGCACCATGGAGGAGAGTGAAACCAGAAGCACCCATTTGCCGGCTATCGGGTTTCCCCACACCAGCAGTAGCAGGCCCACTGCGGTGCCGAGCGCGAGAAAAAGGTTGTAGAAACCTTGATTGAAGGCCATCGTTTCCATGAGGTCTGCGTCAGCTTGCGATCGAAGGCCAAACTTCTTCCAGGTGGAGGGCTTGGCCCACAGCACACTCTCCAGCGCAAAGATGAATACATGGATGAGGGCGGCGATGATCGCAAAGACGAGCGTGAGAAACTGCAAAGTGGAAACCATGAGGGTTAGTGTGGCACGCTGCGCGGCGAGATGCCATCACTGAGCCGGGAAGGTTCCCGATGAAGGCTTCGACGAAGGAACTGAGGGCGGCTGCTTAAACGCCGTCACCGGTTTCAGCGGTGTAATCGTGAGGGTCAACAGCCTCGTCGAAAGTGGTCTTCTCGAAAGTGGTTTTCTCGAAAGTGGAGTCGTCAGCATCAAACGCGGACCGACCGTTGCCCGACTCGGCACTGTCGGCCGCGAGTCGACTGCGGAGCACTTCGGCTTGTTTCTTTGCATCGGTCGAATGCTCGGGGTCCCACGCGACCGGCCCGCCCTGGTTAGCAAAGGGATCGAAGTCTGCCATGGCGTGCTCCTCCCGTTTATTGCTCACACGTACCTTGCTCACTCTGACCCGCGTGAGAAGTTTAACCTCCCCGCTACGGAAGGTAAAGAGCGCCCCGCCCGTCAACGGGTTTGGTGACCGTTCTCACGGAGATTCCAGTACCGCCATGGCGGCGTTGTGGCCGCCAAGACCACTCACCGCACCACCGCGCTGCGCGCCTGAGCCACACATCAGAATGTTGCTCCACTGTGTAGCAACCCCCCAACGCTCGGCCGGTGTTGAAAGTGGTGCGTCGTCTTCGAGGAACGGCCACGACAGTGGCCCGTGAAAGATATTGCCGCCCGGCATCCCCAGCGCGTGTTCAAGGTCCAGGGTGGTTTTGGTCTCGATACAGGGCGCACCGTCGGCATCCGTCATGAGCACGTTTTCGATCGGTTCAGCGAGCACGGAGTTCAGCGATGACAGCACCGCGCTTTGGAGTAGGGCGCGCATGGTGTCGTTATTTTCCGCTGTGATCATGCGATCGGGAACGTGCAGTGCAAACACGGTGAGGGTCTGAGCACCGGAGGCTTGAAGCTCGGGAGAGAGGATGCTGGGGTCGGCGAGCGAGTGGCAGTAAATTTCTGCCGGAATGGGGTCTGGCACGCCGCCCGCGCTCGCAGCGTCATACGCGATCTGCAGCTGGCTGTAGAGCTCATTGATGTGGAATGTGCCACCGAAGGCCGCCGCGGGGTCGACCGAGGAGTCCTGCAGCTTCGGTAGCCGAGAAAGCATGAGGTTGACTTTGACCTGGGCTCCTTCTGGCCTTGCAAGGGGGGACAGTGGGCCAAGATTTTGGCCATTCACGAGCTTCTCCAAAACATAGGGTGCGAGGTTCGCCAGCACGGTGGTGCCACTCAGGGTGTGTTCGCCGCCCTGGTGCCGGTAGTGCACGTCGCCGTCCGGAGTGATGCTCGTGACATCCGCGTCGGTGACGAGCTTTGCGCCGGCGCGCCGTGCGGCGTTGGCTAGCGATGACGTCACTGCGCCCATGCCGCCGACGGGCACATCCCAGTCTCCCGTTCCGTTGCCGATGACGTGGTACAAAAAACACCGGTTCGCGGCGAGTGTCGCGTCGTGTGCGTCAGCGAAGGTGCCGATGAGCGCATCCGTGAGCACAACACCGCGTACCAGGTCGCTCGAGAAAGTCGATTCGATTACTTCGCCGATGGGTCGCTCGAAGAGCGAAGACCACAATGCTCCATCGCCGACAAGCCTCTCTGCTTCTGAGCGCTTTAAGAGCGGCTCGCACACGGTGGGAAACATCACGCGGGCCAGGCGGGCGGTGGTGTCATAGAACTCGTTCCAGGCGGTGGCATCGCCGGCAGCGCCCACCGAGGCGAAAGATGTGGCGGTGGCGACGGCATCCGAATTATCAACAAGTAGACCCCTGTCAGTGCCCGGATCGGGGGTAAACGAAGAATAGCGTCGCCGCACCAACTGCACGTTGAGACCAAGATCGGTGATGATGCGTTGCGGTAACAAGCTCACGAGGTACGAGTAGCGTGAGAGACGAGCGTCAATGCCCGAGAAGGCGTCAGCCGAAACCGCAGCCCCACCCATGTGGTCCAGTTTTTCGAGCACCGTGACGGTGCGCCCGGCTTTCGCCAAATACGCTGCGGCGACCAGTCCGTTGTGGCCTCCGCCAACAATCACGATGTCTTTGTGTGCACCCATGACCTGAGCCTAATCACTGAACAGAAACGGTGTGATGGCGCTGTAGCCAAGAACTCAGAAACCCTCAGTACGATTATCAGATGGATTTGCGCGGGCACCCTCTTGTCGCAAGCATCAGCGATGTTGCCCACGAATCAGTAGCTACCGTTGAGCGCTGGCTCAACGTGACAGATATTGACACTCCGGCAGCCGAAACGAAGCTTGCCTCGCTGCTCGTCGACGACGGTGGCGCAGAGTTCGCAATTGATTTCGTGGATTTGGTGATTCGACCTTGGGATTTGGCCGTCGCGGGCAAGAACCTTGAACATGTGTCACGGAATCTTCCCGCGCACGTGAACTGGCTTGAGGGGATCGGTACCCACCTCGCCGGTGGTTTTGCCCCTCTGCTCCCTACCGCAATTGTGCCGGCGGCTCGGGAAAATTTTTTGCGCTCCGTGGGCCACCTATTTCTGCGAGGCGACTCGGAGGAGCTCGATAAGAAACTCGCTCTCGTGCAAGAGGCGGGTGGCATCCGAGTCACGGTGGCTCCGCTGACCGCTCGGGCGAGCGGGCATCACGAGAGAAACCGACAGGTCGCCGACACCCACGAATTGCTTCGACGACCGGGTGTTGAGGCCATCACGATTCGTCCAGCGGCATTCCTTGGCCATCCGCGGCTCATCGACCTCGAGGCAGAGGTGGAGTCGGCGGTGGACCTCGTCACTGCGCTTTATGAGACGGCGTCACAAATGCCTCACCCCAAATTCATTGATCTCGACGTTGCGCTGCACGAGGAGCTCGAAATATCGCTGCAGATTCTTGAGCGGATGATGATGCGCTACCCACAGTTAGACATGGGAATTTCGTTGCCCGCCTGCTTACCGGATTCGTTACCCGCGTTGGTGCGTGTGATCGGCAAGGCGAGTGCTCGCCGATCCGCGGGCGGCGGACAAATAACGGTGCGCTTCACTCGAGGGGAGCAGTTCGCGCATGAGCGTGAACTGGCGAGCGTGCACGGCTGGCGGCCGGCACCATTCGCGAGCCGGGAAGAAACGGATGCGCAGTATCTGCGCTTACTCGATTATGCGCTGACACTTGAACACACTTTCGCCGTTCGCGTTGTTTCGGCAACACACAATCTGTTCACCGTCGCGCTCGCATGGCGTCTTGCCCGAGCACGCGGGGTGGAGCGGCGCTTGGAGCATGAGTTCATGCTCGGGATCACGACCGCGCAAAGAGAAGCGGTTAAGCGCGATGTTGGAGGAATTCGACTCTTTACCCCGGTCGTGCAGGCCGGTCGCCTCCCGCTAGCCGCGCCCTACCTCAAGCGCCGAATTTCTGACCTGTCGAACGGTCGAGGATATCTTGCCGCGCTTTCACGGCAGACAGATGGCGAAGGTTTCACGCTCGAGCGCGAAGCCTTCCTGTCCGCGGTCGAAAAGTCAGCCACCTCTTCCGTTGCCACACATCGCACTCAGGCACTCGTGCGCACCGAAGCTGCTGATTTTACGGTCGCAGCTACGCGGGAATGGGCTGGGGCAGTGTTGGAGCGCACGCGCGATTCGGCATCCGGTGAAGCATTGCTCGCACGCTCCATGATCGGAACCGAAGGTGAGCGGCAACAGCTTGTCGCGGAAGCACTGTCACACGGTGTTTCGTGGGGTGAACGCCGCGGGGTGACGCGCGCCACCGTGCTGGAAAGTGTCGCAGAGGTTCTCGCGGACTGGCGGGGAGTGCTCGTTGAGACGGCTGTCAGTGAAAGCGCGATGATATTGCAGGAGGCGGATGTCGACGTGACAGTCGCGATCTCGCTCGCACACAGAGCGGCCGAGAGCGCGCGTGAGCTCGACACCATTCGCGATGCAGACTACATTCCACCTCGGCTTGTGGTGGTTGTCTCTGCGCGAGCGGCCGCGCTTGCAACCCTCACTGAAAGCGTATTCAGTGCGCTTGCTGCGGGAAGCGCCGTGATTGTGAAGACTGCTCCCGAAACCCGCAGGATTTCAGCTGTGCTTATTGAAGCACTGACGGCGGGTGGGGTTCCGCGGGGACTCGTCACTATCTTGGATGACGAGAGAGAACTCGCGCGTGCACTCATCAGTGATGGGCGGGTGGACCACGTTCTTCATTCGGGGAGCCGCCATGTGGCCAAAATGTTTCACTCCTGGCGCGCAGAAACAAAGATTTCTTCCACAACCGGCGGTCGCAACTCCGTCATAGTGACGCCAAGTGCGCACCTCGAACGGGCGGTCTCCGACATTGTTCGCAGCGCGTTAGATCATGCCGGACAGTCCGCAATTGCCTTGGGCACCGTCATCCTTGTGGGCACAGCGGGGGAGGCCGCCCGCTTCATTGGCAGACTCAGCGACACGATTGCGTCGGTGCCGGTTCTCGCGCCCAGCACAACGGGTGCCGGTATTTCTTCACTGAGCCGACCGGCGACAGCCCGAGAGCGCCTCATGCTAGAAACCCTCGCAGAGGGTGAGGCGTGGCGGGTACAGCCCCGACAGGTGGACACGCGCGGTAGGCTCTGGGCGCCTGGATTGCGCGACAACGTGGAACAGAACTCGGCCTTCATCAAAGGGGACAATCGCGCGCCCGTTATCGGGATCGTGCGAGCCGGTTCGCTCAACGAAGCTATCGACATCCAAAATGCGCTGCGTTTCGGGCTGACGGCGGGAATCCACTCTCTTGATGCCTACGAAGTCGACACCTGGTTGAAGTCTGCTGAGGCTGGACTGCTGAGCGTCAACAGCGCGACAACTACGGGCATTCTGAAGTATGCGCCGGCTCAGGGCTGGAATCGATCTGCCGTGGGCACCGTGAGTATGGGTGGATTCGACTCTGTCGTCTCGCTCTGTGACTGGCAACCTGTCACCATGAGTCCGGGAGCTACCGTGACGCTGGACGGCATAAGTGACCCTGTCGCCCGCGTGATTATTGCTGCCCAGTCGGGCATAGATTTCACCGGATTCGACTGGGTGCGTGCTGGAGCGCGCAGTGACGAAGAAGCATGGCACACGGCGTACGCGAAGAAAGCACTCGTGAGTTCGGAGTTCGAGCGCATCGAACACCAGTATCGTCCCGTTGCCGTGACAATAAGGCTCAGCGAAGGTGCAACCATGGCGCACCTCGTACGAGTGCTCGCGGCAGCGGCGCTCACCCAATCTGCTGTCGCCATCAGCACAGCAATTCCGCTGCACGACGACCTGATCCGACTTTTTCGATACAGTGATTCCCCGGTCGGCGTCGTCGAGGTACTCGTGGAATCGGATACCCGGTGGCGTGCGCGCGTGCAGGCTGGCGAGATCGCCACCACGCGCATCCGACTCCTTGGTGGGGATCGTGACATTCTTGCCAGAGTGCTGCACGGGCAGCTCGGAATCGCCGTGTACTCGTCGCCCGTGACCACGAGCGGTCGAGTCGAGTTGCTGCCGTTTTTGCGGGGCCAGTCACTGTGCATCAACACGCAGCCACTAGCGTAGAGACCATGGACCACCCCGAGCAGACGACGCATGGGGTTGGCCCGTGGCAGGGTGAACCGCCCACAGACGATCACTACGACCCGGAGCTTTTGGCGCGCGGAGATTCCCGCAACGTCATCGACCGCTATCGCTACTGGAACATGGCGGCAATAGTTGCTGATCTCGATCAGCACCGGCATCCGTTCCACGTGGCGATCGAAAACTGGCAGCATGACATGAACATCGGCTCCATCGTGCGCAGTGCGAACGCCTTCGGTGCCGAAACCGTGCACATTATTGGGCGGCGTCGTTGGAACAAGCGGGGTGCGATGGTGACCGACCGCTATCAGCACGTTTTACAGCACCCGGATGTCGACACGTTCGTGGAGTGGGCGCGCGCCGAGTCGCTCCCCATCATTGCCATCGATAACGTGCCCGGCAGTGTGATCATCGAAACGTTTTCGCTGCCCGAGCGTTGCGTGCTCCTCTTCGGCCAGGAGGGCCCCGGAGTTTCAGCCGAGGCAATCGACGCGGCGGACGCGGTTGTCGAGATCACCCAGTTCGGCAGCACTCGCAGCATTAACGCGTCGGCGGCGGCCGCGGTGACCATGCACGCCTGGATTCTGCAACACGTGGAGTTTGCTCGCTAACGATCGATAGACTGGGGTGTAATCCCCCACCAATCGAAAGGGATGTTTGCCATGCCCGCCATCGTTCTCATCGGCGCCCAATGGGGCGATGAAGGAAAAGGCAAGGCTACCGACTTGCTCGGTGACCGCATCGACTACGTCGTCAAATTCAACGGCGGCAACAACGCCGGCCACACCGTCGTCATCGGTACAGAGAAGTATGCCCTGCACCTTTTGCCGTCCGGAATTCTTTCTGAGGGTGTCGTTCCCGTCATCGCCAATGGTGTCGTCATCGACATTGCGGTGCTTTTTGAGGAGCTCGACGCGCTCATCGCCCGCGGGGTGGATGTCTCCAAGCTGCGGGTGAGCGCCAACGCACACGTCATCACCACCTACCACCGCACCATCGATAAGGTGACGGAGCGTTTTCTCGGCAAGCGCCAGATTGGTACGACCGGGCGGGGAATCGGGCCAGCGTATGCCGACAAGATCAACCGGGTCGGCATCCGGATTCAAGACCTGTTCGACGAGAACATTCTGCGCCAAAAGGTTGAGGGTGCGCTCGACCAGAAGAACCAGCTTCTTGCCAAGATTTACAACCGCCGTTCCATCACCGTTGACGAGGTCGTCAAGGAGTTGCTCTCCTACGCCGACCGTTTGCGGCCCATGGTCGCCGACACTGCCCTTGAGTTGAGCCAGGCCCTTGATGCTGGCAAAACAGTGCTCTTTGAGGGGGGGCAGGCCACGATGTTGGATGTCGACCACGGCACCTACCCCTTCGTTACCTCCTCGAACGCCACGAGCGGTGGTGCGGCGACGGGCTCCGGTGTTGCCCCCAACCGGTTCGACCGCGTGATCGGCGTGATCAAGGCGTACACAACGCGAGTGGGCGCTGGCCCATTCCCCACAGAGTTGTTTGACGAGTGGAGCGAGTTTCTCACCGAGAAGGGTGCCGAGTTCGGTACCACCACCGGTCGTGTGCGGCGCTGCGGGTGGTACGACGCTCCGATAGCGCGCTATGCCGCGCGCATCAACGGCGTCACTGATTTTGTGCTCACCAAACTGGATGTGCTGAGCGGTATCGACAGCATCCCGGTGTGTGTCGCCTACGAGGTTGATGGCGTGCGCGTCGACGAGATGCCGGTCTCACAGTCAGATTTCCACCACGCGAAGCCCATTTATGAGAACTTCCCTGGCTGGGAGGAAGACATTACCGGCGTGCGTAAGTTCGAAGATCTTCCGAAGAACGCTCAGGACTACGTGCTCGCACTCGAGTCGATGAGTGGATCACGGATGTCGGCAATTGGTGTCGGCCCAGGTCGAGACGCGATCGTGGTGCGTCACGACCTTATCGGCGATACCGTCTAAGCGCGTTTACGCGCCTTCTCTGCGCGCTGAGCTTTCACTCTGGCGTTCTCGTTCTGCACTCCCGCGTGGGTGGCGCGCTCCGCGACCAGCCACTCTGGTGGCGCCTGAAGCAAGGCGCTGATCTGCGCTGTAGTGAGCGGCTCAGTGGCACCGCCACGCGTGAGCCCGCTGTTCGAAACTCCAAGCTTGCGCGCGACCTCCTGTCGCGGGTGCGGACCATTTTTGCGCAATTCGACAAGCCACTCCGGCGGTTCTGCCATGAGCTCGGCAAGTTGAGACCTGGTGACAGGGCTATTCTGAAACTCCTCGGGAGCCGCCGCGAGGTGGATCGCCAGCTTCTTTGCTGCAGTTTCGGGCTTCATCGTCTGGTCGGAGCGTTTCGCGGTCATCTGGCCAGCGTATCCGTTGCGTTACCCTGTGAAAAACGGTGCGCGACTGCACGACCGTTAACTTCAGTCTTGGGAGGAGTTGTCATGGAGCAAACCCCAACACTCTCGGTCGCTTTCGCGCCAGGGGTGACGATCACGAAGTGGACCAGAATTTGGGCTGAACGATACCCTCAGACTCCGCTCAACATCCTTCCTACTGATCAGGCGCGTCAGGTCTCCGTGATCAGTGACGGCACAGCGCAGCTCAGTTTTGTGCGATTACCCATTGATGCGGCGGGCATGCACGTGATCCCGTTGTACAGCGAGAGGCAGGTTGCTGTCGCAGGAAAGGACCACCTCATCGCCGCGGCAGAGACGGTAACCCTCGCTGACCTTGTCGGTGAGACTGTGCAGGATGCCGGTACGCGGCACGGCGACCGTGCACCATTCGACCTTGTGGCGGCGGGCGTCGGCGTGCTCGTGGTTCCGCAGACCCTTGCCCGCATTCAAAGCCGCAAAGATGTGGTCGTTCGACTCATCACGGATGCCCCAGAAACTCAGATTGCGCTCATCTGGAGCGCTGCTCTGGATGCGGGTGTTCCAGACCGTGGGAACGCGCGCGCCGAGCAGATTGCCGAGTTCATCGGAATTGTGCGTGGGCGCACGGCACAGAGTTCTCGTGCTGCTGCATCCAACGAAGGTTCTGCGGCGAAAGAGCAACCGGCAAAGATGCGAGGGGCGGTGAAGGGGACCGCGAAGTCGGGCGCAGCTGCGCAGCGCAGTGGTGCTGCGCACGCGGCGAAACGCAAGCGTGCAGAGTCGCGAAAAAAATACCGCGGGCGCTGAGGCCGATGTACTCGATCACCGGCGAGAGCAGCTCCACCTCAGCGAGGCATGGAGTCTGAATGTCGTGCGGGCCACCTTCTGCGCAGTAATCTCCCACGGGGCGAGGCGCGAGAAAATTACATCACGCTGAAGCTTTCATTGAGTGGAAATCGACCGGTCACGGCGAGCAGAAGTTCTTGGCCGCGTCCCTGCCGAACGGCAACCCGAGCGGCGAGTGCTGCAGCATCCTCCACCGAGCGACTCGGAATGGTGTGCTCCATCCCGGTTGCGCGGGCCACATCCATGGCGTGAACCACGAGTTCAAAGTTTCGGGCGCGCAAATATTCGGAAAGCAGGATGCTGCGCCCACCGAGCACCGAAACTACTCGGCTCGAGGGTTGCGCCGCAATCATCGCCAACACCCGCTCTAGCTGCTGGGTGAGCTGGGTCGGCTCTGTCGCTGCCAACAGTTCCCCCGCGGCGACACCGCGTTGGGCAATTGCGTCGTGAGTTTGCGAAGCAGGGGAGCCTGCCCCCGCCGCTGTTCCGAGCAGATAGGTTTCCGCGTCAGGGCAGCTGACAGTGGAGGGTGCCTCCGTGGCGAGATAGTCGTTCACCGTCGTGATGGCCCGCATCGTGTGGCCGGCGAGACTGCGCACGGTCCAGGTGCCGAGGCCCGGCTTCTCCCACTGCTCTGGCGTGATCCGTGAAACCAGATCAAGAAAGCTTCGCGCGGAGTCTTCGAAAAGTGCGACATTGTGCATGCGATCCATCGTGACACGAGAAGTGCCAGAATCAAGGAATGCCAGCGAAACGACCAGAGCCGACCGCACTTCAGGGACGCTTCATCCGACTCGAACCTCTCGGCGACGAGCACCTCCTTGGGCTCTCTGATGCTCTTGGGCATCGTGAGGTCTTTGAGTTCGGATTCGGAGGCGGACTGGCTGCGTTTCCTGAGTCCCGAGACGAGTTTGTCGATTGGGCGAGAGGTTACTTTAAGCCCGCAAATAATCCCTACGCGGTGATCCTCGTTGGCGGGCCACGCGACGGAACGGTTGTGGGCACGACGACACTGGGCGATTTTGATGAGCACCGCGAAACAACCCACATTGGGTGGACAGCGTACGACCCGCGTGTGTGGGGAACCGCGGTCAACCCGGAAGCGAAGTTGCTGCTGCTGAAGCACGCGTTCGACGCGGGCTTTGGAAGGGTGAAGATTCAGACGGATGTTCTGAACACGAGATCCCGCGCGGCCATCGCCAAGTTGGGGGCCTCGTTCGAAGGAGTGACCCGCAGAGAGCAGCCGAGGGCAGATGGCAGCTGGCGAGACTCAGCAGTGTTCTCGGTGATCGTTGACGACTGGCCGGTTGTGCGCGAGGGCCTTGAAAACAGACTCGCGCACTTTGAGGGTCGCCCCGTTTTGTTCCGCACCCCACCACTGTGATTTCGGGGGCCCAGCTGGGAGGTAGTGTCAGTTTGTGAGCCAAGCGATATCCGGGGTACGACGCTACGGTGTCGCCCTTCAATTCCTCGCCATGGGCGTCGCATGGGGTTCCAGCTTTCTCTTTATGAAGGTGGCGCTCGAAGGCGTCTCCTACGGCCAAGTCGGGTGGTCGAGAGAAATCCTTGGCGCCCTCACGCTCGGTGTGGTGATGATTATCGGTCGCCACCGGTTGCCGCGCGAACCGATCATGTACTTTCATTTTCTCGTCATCGCACTCACCAACTGCGTCATCCCGCACCTGCTCTTTGCCTGGGCGGAGCAGCACATCTCCTCCGGGCTCGCGGCGATCTACAACTCGTTGACACCCATCGCTACTGCGCTCATGGTCGCCCTGGTCTACCGGGTTGAAAAGCTGAGCCGCGGCCAAGTCATCGGCGTTCTTCTCGGAATCATCGGGGTCATCATCATTATTGCTCCGTGGCAATTTGAGGAGATCAGCGCGGATGTGTGGGGCCAACTTGCCTGCATCGTTGCCGCAATTCTGTATGCGGTCGCCACCGGATACCTGCGCAAGTTCGTCACCCACCGATCGATCAGCGGCACGACCGTCGCCTTCATGAACGTTGGAACCGCCGCGGTCGTGATGCTCATCCTGACTCCGTGGCTTGCGATCGGGCCCGTTAACTTGAGCTGGCCGATCGTCGGAAGTCTGCTGCTTCTCGGGGCGTTCGGAACAGGAATTGCGTATATCTGGAATATTGCGGTGTTGCGCGCGTGGGGGGCAACGAATGCTTCCACGGTGACGTATCTGATCCCCGTTGTTGCGGTGGTTTTAGGTTTCCTCGTTTTGGGAGAAACTCTCTCGTGGCACGAGCCTGTCGGTGCGGCTCTCGTGCTCGTCGGAATCCTCTTCACGCAAGAGCGCATTCGGGTGGGGCGTAGGCCGGCGCAGTAAGTCCGACAGGGCAGTAACCTCGTGTTATGGCCGAGAATCACGAAGCGAAGCAAACCGATGCTGAACCCATTCATGCCGACCTGCGTGAACAACTCGACGGGCTGCGATTGAGCATCGACAACATCGACGCCGCGCTGATTCATCTTCTCGCTGAACGCTTTCGTTTCACGCAGCAGGTCGGCAGGCTCAAAGCTTCGCGCGGGCTGCCGCCCTCGGATCCGGAACGGGAGAAAGTGCAGATCGCCCGATTGAAGGCGCTCGCGGTCGACAGCCACCTCGACCCGGTATTTGCAGAGAAGTGGTTCAATTTCGTTGTTGCTGAGGTCATTCATCACCATGAGCGCATTGCTTCCACGGGCACAATCGAAACTCAGAAGTGACACCGGACTGGGATCCCCGAAAATTGCCGCGCCAGGATGGCGCGACCTTCGTGGTGACCGGAGGAAGTTCCGGTATCGGATACTTCGCAGCGGAACAGCTCGCCGAAGCTGGGGCCACGGTGGTGATTGCCGCCCGCTCGCGCGAGAAGTTTGAGGCAGCGGCAGCATCCATTCGAGCGCGCGTACTTGATGCGCGGGTCGAGTTTGTTGAGCTGGATCTTTCGTCGCTCACGTCCGTGCGGTCGGCGGCAGAGCAGCTGAATCAACGTGATCGAATTGACGGGGTGCTCGAGAATGCTGCCGTCATCCTCGCGGGCCCTAAACGGTTGACCACCGCCGATGGCTTCGAGCTGACTTTCGGTACAAACCATCTGGGCCATTTTGCCCTCACTGCGCTCATGTTTCCTGTGTTGGCGCGCACCCCTTGCAGCCGCATTGTGACGATGGGCAGCGGCGTGACCAAGTTCCTCACTCTGCACGCGGATGACCTGCAGAGTGAGAAGAAATACGGTTCCTTCTCGAGCTACGGGCAATCAAAGTACGCCACGCAAGCGTTTGGGTTTGAACTCGATCGACGATTGCGCGCGGCAGGCAGTGGTGTCATGGCACTCGTTGCGCATCCAGGCGGAGCGCAAGACGGGTTGACACCGCGCCGGGCGGGCGTGAACGAACCCACTGTTGGGCAGCGCATCCTGGCCGGATTCAGCATTGTTGCGGGGGCCAGTAAAGAGGCGGCCGCGAGGCCGCTCGTGCGTGCAGCGACCGACCCGGATGCCGTCGGCGGTCAATATTGGGGGCGCACGAACCCCATCTCAGGGCGGCCCGTTCTCAACACGCCGTCTCCGGCGAGCCACTCGCCAGAGTTCGGTGAAGCGCTGTGGGCGCTCTCCGAAAACTGGACAGGCATCGACTTCGAAATATAACGCGGCCCGCGCTCCACTGTTACGCGAAGCGGTGCGGAAGAGTTCCCGTGTGGGTGCTGCGCAGCTCGTCGATGTCGACCGTCAACACGTCTTGGATTTCGAGGGTGGGCGCGAGCTTGTCGGTCACGCCGATGCGCAACACCGGGTAGCCTCGGCCCTCGCACAAGCCCTGAAACTTGACGTCGTCTTCGCGCGGCACACTCACAATCACGCGACCGGTGGATTCGCTGAAGAGCGCTGTGGCGAGATCCACGCCGTCTCGCTCAAGAATCTCGCTCAGCCACACGCGGGCACCCACGCCGAAACGCAGCACGCTTTCGGCGAGAGCCTGGGCTAGGCCGCCATCCGAGAGGTCGTGGGCGGAAGCGATGAGCGACTGGCCTGCACCCGCCGAGAGAAGTGCGGCGAGTTTCTTCTCCTGCGCGAGGTCGACAGCGGGAGGCAGCCCACCAAGGTGGTTGTGCACGGTGCCAGCCCAGGCCGAGCCGTCCAGCTCCTCGGATGTCGTGCCGAGCAAATAAATGTTGTTGCCTTCGTCTTGCCACCCGCTGGGAATCCGGTGGGCCACGTTATCGATAACGCCAAGCACCGCCACCACCGGGGTGGGGTGGATGGGCACATCGCCGGTCTGGTTGTAGAAGCTCACGTTGCCGCCGGTGACCGGAATCTCCAGCTCGAGGCATCCGTCAGCGAGACCCTCAACGGCGCGGGAGAACTGCCACATCACTTCAGGGTTCTCGGGGGAGCCGAAGTTGAGGCAGTCGGAGACGGCGGCGGGCACTGCGCCGGTGACGGCGACGTTGCGGTACGCCTCCGCAAGGGCGAGCTGGGCGCCCTGGTACGGGTCGAGCTGGCAGTAGCGGCCGTTGGCATCCGCGGCGATCGCGAAGCCGAGGCCACTGTTCTCGTCGACTCGGATCATCCCAC
>JBDSUT010000244.1:0-5876 GCA_039927595.1 Terrimesophilobacter sp. | reverse complement strand
TTTTGATCTCGGCGCGCGCCCGGCGCGCAGCGACCGCGGCGCGCGATGCGGCGACTCGATCGACGTCGGGAGGATCTATGCGAGGCATTCTGCGATCTCCTTCGCGGCCAGATCCATTGCAGCATCGACTCCACTCGGCCCTGCAGAGAGTATTGAGCGGGATGCAGACACTATGACACACGCCGCACGGCCAAATCGCTGAGGGATCTCCGCAAATGCAGCCCCCTGATGGCCAAACCCAGGGGCAAGAATGGGTGTGCTCGGGTGTGCGGCTAGTGCGTCAAGCGATATCCCGTAGTCGCTCAGCGCCACTGTGGCACCCAACACAACGCCAAAAGACCCGTGGTCACCAGCAGAAGCGGCATTGAGCGCAATCACCTCTGCCACGATGCTTGACGCGACAGTGGGAGCATTCTGGAGGCCAGGACGAAGAGTTGCCTTCTGCACGGCGGCGGCTTCAGGATTCGAGGTAGCCGCAAGAACAAACAGCCCCTTGCCGTGTTCCGTGGCCAACGCGACGGCGCTCTCCAGCGAGCCGACACCCTGAAACGCGCTCACCGTCATGGCGTCGGCCTCGAGCGCACTTCCGGGAGTAAGCCATGCCTGCGCGTATGCCGAGAGGGTACTTCCGACGTCTCCACGTTTCGCGTCAGCAATGACGAGTATCCCCGCAGCGCGAGCAGCGTTCATCACCGTTTCTAGCGCCGCGTAACCCGAGGATCCGTGACGCTCGAAGAAGGCCACTTGAGGTTTGACGATGGCGACACGACCCACGGCTGCCTCAACGACCCGAAGTCCGAAATCTCGGACCCCGGACGGCGAATCAGGCAACCCCCATTCGTGCAATAAAAACGGATGAGGGTCAATCCCGACGCACAGCGGCCCGTGGGCCGTAATTGCATCGTGTAATTGCTGGCCAAAACTAAATTCCGGCATGGGCAACACTCTCCGACCGTGCGAGTCTTTCCGCACGGTCTATTGCGTAATCCTGGAGCGAGCGCACGTTGAAACCTTCCCGAATGGCTTCTATCGACGATACTGCTGCGCCAAGTTGGGCGATGGTTGTAAATAACGCCTTATCTGCCGCCACACTCGCTGTACGAATTTCGTAGCCATCGGCGCGGGCCGTGCGACCACTCGGGGTGTTGATCACGATGTCAACCTCGCCCGCGGTGATGAGCTCCACGATTGTCCGCTGATCTTGCGCATCCGTCGCCCCATCAGACTGCTTGCGTACGATTCTGGCGTTGATACCGTTTCGGGAAAGCACCTCTGCCGTGCCGCTGGTGGCGAGAATGGTGAAACCCAGTTGCTGCAGTCGCAGAATGGGTAACACGATGGAACGTTTGTCGCCATCCGCCACGGAGACAAACACCGATCCGCTTCCCGGCACGCCGCCGTAGGCAGCCGCTTGTGATTTTGCAAAGGCTTTCGGAAAGTTCGAGTCGATCCCCATTACCTCTCCGGTAGAGCGCATTTCTGGCCCCAAAATTGAGTCAACAATTTTGCCTTCCTTGGTGCGGAACCTCTTGAACGGCAACACGGCTTCCTTCACCGCCACCGGCGAGTCAAGGGGCATGTGGAGGCCATCAACAGGCGGAAGTATTCCCGCTTCGATAAGTGATCGAATGCTGGAACCCGCCATAATGAGGGCCGCCGCTTTCGCGACCGGTGTGCCCACAGCCTTCGCCACGAAGGGCACAGTGCGTGAAGCACGCGGGTTGGCCTCGAGCACGTAGAGCACTCCCTGCCCAATCGCGAACTGCACGTTGAGGAGGCCTCGTACGCCAACACCACGCGCGATGGCCTCCGTTGCCTCGCGCACACGGTCGATAACACTTCGACCGAGGGTCACCGGCGGAAGCGTGCACGAGGAGTCACCGGAATGAATTCCCGCTTCCTCGAGGTGCTCCATCACTCCCCCGACATAGAGTTCATCACCGTCGAAGAGGGCGTCGACATCGATTTCGATGGCATCGTCGAGGAACCGGTCCACCAACAATGGCGATCCGGGCGCAATGATCGCCTGGTCGGCGACACGGCAGAAGTAGTCCTCCATCGATTCGGTGTCGTAAATGATCTCCATTCCGCGACCACCGAGCACAAATGAGGGACGTACGAGCACGGGATAGCCAATTTCTTCTGCGACCATGACTGCCGCGGTGAGGTTGGTGGCAGTGCCATTTCGTGGCGCAATGAGCCCGGCGGATTCAAGAATCTTCGAGAATAAACCGCGTTCTTCCGCAAGATCGATGGAAGATGGAGACGTACCAAGAATGGGAATACCCGCGGCCTCAAGACCTTTTGCCAGGCCCAATGCGGTTTGGCCGCCCAGCTGCACGATCACGCACACAAGTTCTCAGCTCGAGCTTTCTGCCTCGATAATTTCGAGCACATCTTCGAGCGTTAGCGGCTCAAAATACAAGCGATCACTCGTGTCGTAGTCGGTAGACACTGTCTCTGGGTTGCAGTTGATCATGATGGTCTCAAAGCCGGCATCCGAGAGCGCGAATGCCGCGTGAACGCAGGAGTAATCGAACTCGATGCCCTGACCGATGCGGTTGGGCCCGGAGCCAAGAATCACGATCTTGCGCCGGTCACTCGGTGCGACCTCGGTTTCGAGGTCGTAACTCGAGTAGTGGTACGGCGTAAGCGCCGGAAACTCTCCCGCACAGGTGTCCACCGTTTTGAACACCGGCCGAACATTCAGATCGTGCCTCACCGCCCGGATGTCAGCCTCACCGACGCCACGGAGCTGGGCGATCTGGACATCGCTGAAACCGTGGTTCTTGGCGTAGCGCAGGAGTTCCTCATCCAAAGAATCCGCATCGGTCACCGACTGTGCAACCTCGTTGATGAGCGCGATCTGGTCCACAAACCACGGGTCGATTCCGGTCGCCTGAAACACGTCCGCATTCGAAGCACCCGCACGAAGAGCTTGCT
Source organism: Terrimesophilobacter sp. (assembly GCA_039927595.1). Lineage (GTDB taxonomy): Bacteria > Actinomycetota > Actinomycetes > Actinomycetales > Microbacteriaceae > Terrimesophilobacter. The sequence continues at coordinate 2,933 of JBDSUT010000244.1, read as the reverse complement.
GTACAGTCACAATTCGACCGTCGGTTGGCACCGTCGCCTGCGCTAATAAATCATCCTTGTTGCGCGTCAGTTCGTCCCAATGAAAGCTGGAGCCTCTCTTCTCTAGCGATCGCAACGCCTTCTGCAGCGCAGTCGTGAAGTTACGACCTATCGCCATCGCCTCGCCCACCGACTTCATGGTCGTGGTGAGGGTTGCATCTGCGGCGGGGAACTTTTCGAACGCGAAACGGGGAACCTTGACGACAACGTAGTCAAGGGTCGGCTCAAAACTGGCAGGGGTCACGCGCGTGATGTCGTTGGGAATCTCGTCCAGCCTGTAGCCGATGGCGAGCTTCGCGGCAATCTTCGCAATCGGAAATCCCGTCGCTTTACTGGCGAGGGCACTCGACCGAGAAACCCGAGGGTTCATTTCGATCACGATGACGCGGCCGTCAGACGGGTCGACCGCGAACTGGATGTTGCATCCGCCCGTGTCAACACCGACGAGTCGGATTATCTCGATGCCAATATCGCGCAGGTTCTGGAACTCGCGGTCCGTGAGGGTAAGGGCAGGAGCGACAGTAATTGAATCGCCGGTGTGAACGCCGACCGGATCAACGTTCTCGATGGAGCACACGACGACGGTGTTATCGGAGGTGTCCCGCATGAGCTCAAGCTCGTACTCTTTCCAGCCAAGAATCGACTCTTCGAGCAAAACCTCTGTGGTGGGGCTCTGGTGCAGACCATCACTGACCATGCGCACCAACTCTGCCTCGTCATGGGCAAACCCACTGCCCAAGCCACCCATCGTGAATGAAGGCCGAATCACCAGGGGGTATCCGAGGTCTTTTGCGAATTCGAGTGCCTCGTCGACCGTGTGCGCAATGTGCGATCGAGCAACCTCTGCACCGGCCTGCAAAACCAGTTGCTTGAACAGTTGGCGATCTTCGCCCTTTTGAATTGCCTCGAAGTTTGCCCCGATCAGTTCGACGTTGTATTTTTCAAGAATGCCGTGTTCATGCAACTCGATCGCCGCGTTGAGTGCCGTCTGCCCGCCGAGCGTCGGCAGTATTGCATCGGGCCGTTCCTTCGCGATGATCGTTTCAATGACCTCCCACGTGATCGGTTCAACGTAGGTGGCATCCGCGAAATCAGGGTCAGTCATGATCGTGGCGGGGTTGGAGTTGATCAAAATCACGCGAACACCCTCTTCCCGCAGCACGCGGCACGCTTGCGTTCCCGAGTAGTCAAACTCGCACGCCTGGCCGATCACAATCGGGCCGGAACCGATGACCAGCACCGAACGGATATCGTCGCGTTTTGGCATTACTCGGAACTCCTCGAGTCGATGACCATTTCTTTGAAACGGTCGAACAAATAGTTGGCATCGTGCGGCCCAGCAGCGGCTTCCGGGTGGTACTGCACAGAAAATGCTCGCAAATCGAGGGCGCGCAAGCCTTCTACAACGTTGTCGTTGAGGTTTACGTGGCTGACCACAACGCGACCGAATCCGGCAGGAGAAATAGACTCGCCCTCGATGGGCGCATCCACGGCGAAGCCGTGATTGTGAGCAGTAATCTCGGTACGCCCCGTGGCTCGCTCGACAACGGGTTGATTGATGCCACGGTGGCCATACGGCAGCTTGTAGGTTCCATAGCCGAGTGCGCGACCCAGTAGCTGGTTGCCGAAGCAGATTCCAAAGAACGGGATTCTTCGCGCGAGCACCTCCTGAAGCAGTGCGACATGGCGATCTGATGCACCCGGATCCCCCGGACCATTGGAGAAAAACACCGCGTCTGGCTCGAGAGTAAAAAACTCGTTTTCTGGCGTCGACTCAGGAACCACCATGACGTCAAATCCGCGTGCAGTCAGGTAGCGCAGCGTTGAGGCTTTCACCCCGAGATCAAGAACAGCAACCGAGCCGATGCTTTCGCCTTCGGCAGGAAATCTCTGAAGCACCCTCGTCGAGACCGTGGCGGAAAGATTCTGTCCCGACATTTGTTCGCTCGCGCGCACGTGCGCAAGTTGCTCACCTGGGTCGAGTGCGGCATCCGGACCGGAGAAAATCCCTGCACGCATGACGCCCACGGATCGCAATCGTCGCGTGACGGCTCGAGTATCAATTCCGCTCATACCGATGACGCCTTGTCTCTCGAGCTCGTCGGTAAGGCTGCCCGTTGCGCGCTGGTTTGAAACCATGCGGGAGGGGTCTCGAACAATGAAACCCGCCACCCAAATCCGATCGGACTCGGCATCTTCCTCGTTGACGCCCGTGATACCAATGTGTGGAGCGGTCATGAGCACGATCTGACCCGCGTAGGACGGGTCGGTAATAGTCTCCTGATATCCGGTCATTCCGGTAGAAAACACCGCCTCGCCAACGGTTACTCCGCGTGCACCATACGCGAGGCCCGGATACCGGGTTCCATCTTCAAGCACGAGCACAGCAGTGTGCTGTTCGTTCGTCATTGCAACCCTTCAATCACGACTGCACTTGCGCGCAGCATTTCTTCAGAATCTCCGTCAATGCGGAAGTAGCTGTCGAGTTCGGTCTCCCCGAGCCGCCAGGTCACGACAATGAGCCCACCGGGCTCCACCGCTTTGTCGATAGCCCAGGTGGCCCGCTGCACGGTGAGAATCGAACGACGGTCAATGAAGAACGGATCCCGTCCCTTAAACTCCACGGTGATGCCGTCGCGGCTGACCGCCACTTTGGTTCGGGCGCGGAAACCGAGCCCGTGAGCGGCAACTCGCTCGAAGGGTTTCGCCGCCAAGGTCGTTGCTACGTAGAGCCCGGCGAAAGTGGAAACCACCTTTCCGACGCTGTCTGGTACCGGACTGGGCGCTACTAAACCTGCGCACTTCCGAACGAGAGCGCGCCAGCCAAAGTACATTCCAGCGACCGCCACCACGATGATGCCGACGATGATGAGAGTGGGGGTGAGCCTATCCAC
>JBDSUT010000243.1:0-3848 GCA_039927595.1 Terrimesophilobacter sp. | reverse complement strand
AGCAGCAGCAGGCGCCAAAGAATGGCAACGGCGGCACGCACGCGATCACGGAGGATGTGAAGAACGCTCTCGCTCAGATTGCGGCGAGCACGATTACGCCGGTCGTCGAGCTTGGCGACCAGGTTCTGCCGGTCGCGCAGGCGATGGATGTGCCTGTCACTGGTATCGCTCAGAAGGTTGAGCCTGCCATGGCGGATTCAGGAGCCGCGTTGGCGGAGGAGCCGACCCTGGAGCCTACGATCCAGATTCTTGACATTGAGGTTCCGAAGTCCACCCGCCCGGCGCGCAGCGTGAGCGCCAAGGACGCGGAGAAGCTTTTGGACTCAGTGTTGGAGTCGCTTCCTAACCCGGAAAAGGCAGGGTCGGCGCGCACGCGCACCTCGCGCCGCGCGTCATCCGCGGGGAAGACCGTCGACCCCACCTCGTAGGCTGCGCCGTTCGCGCTGCGAAACTCTCAACCCGCTTGCCTGTAGTCGTTTAACTAATTCACTATTACTGACGGCACATGCGCCCGCTGCAACGAGTTCGTCGTAGCGGTGCGCTGGCACGTCGTAATGATCAAGGTCGAAGGAGCGATGCGGGAGCCCAGCAGTCTCGGCAAACAGGTGTAACTCATCCAGAGAAGTCTCGCTGACCAGGTGTGACCACAGCGTTCCGTGCGCCGGCCATAACGGCATGTCAATAAGAACGGTCACGTGTCAAAGTCTAGGTATACAACGTGGTCGGCCGCTTAGCGGGTAGCGAGGACAGCAATGAAGCGCAGTTTTGAAAGTCTTGCTGGGAGCAGGAAGCTCGTGGCGTCTGTTCTGGCAGCATCCATGCTCCTTGCTGTTGTGGTGGTACAACAAATCATCGGCACCGTGCTCGACTTTGGGCTGTTCCTGGCGCAGGGCAGCGGGATGGAGTCAATGCCGTGGTCGATGCCGAGCATGCTGTCGTTTTATGCCGTTGGGGTCGTAGGTTTTGGCGTGGGGTTCTTTTTGTGGTTGTGGCTGCGAGCAAACCCGGCAAGGACACCCACAACCGCCGCCACCACCGGGGTTTGACCGGCGTTCGAATTATCCGGTAGTATTGATCTTCGGTGTGTGCCGGGCTAAGCCCGCTTTCTACGCCAAGTGACTTCAATCAAGACAGTCTTTCAACAGTGAGGGTTCCACGTGGTTTACGCAATTGTGCGCGCCGGCGGTCGGCAGGAGAAGGTAGAGGTCGGCTCGATCGTCGTCCTTGACCGCATTAAGGCGAACAAAGACGGCAACGTCGAGCTCGCACCGGTGCTTTACGTCGACGGTGACAAGATCACCCACGATGCAAAGTCGCTCGCGAAGATCACCGTGACGGCGGAGTTCGTTACGGATCTTCGTGGCCCGAAGATCAACATCCAGAACTACAAGAACAAGACCGGGTACAAGCGTCGCATGGGGCACCGCTCCGAGCTCACCCGCGTCAAGATCACCAGCATCAAGTAAGGGGCGCGCACTCATGGCACACAAAAAGGGAGCAAGCTCCAGTCGTAACGGTCGCGACTCAAACGCACAGCGCCTCGGCGTGAAGCGGTTCGGTGGCCAGGTCGTCGGAGCGGGCGAGATCATCGTTCGTCAGCGCGGCACCCACTTCCACCCCGGCGTTAACGTCGGTCGCGGCGGAGACGACACACTGTTCGCGCTTGCGTCCGGTGCTGTTGAGTTCGGCGCGAAGGGTGGCCGCAAGGTCGTCAACATCGTCGCCGCAGCCGAATAGCGACACCTAGTTTCGGCGCTCCCACTCGGAGCGCATTCAACACATCCGCGGGCGAGCTTCGGCTCGCTTCCGGTGTTTAAGGGAGGCAAGACCGATGACATCATTCGTCGACGAGGTCACCCTCCATTTGCGCGCGGGCAATGGCGGCGACGGTTGTGTTTCTGTGCGTCGGGAAAAGTTCAAACCGCTCGCAGGCCCCGATGGCGGCAACGGCGGAAACGCGGGCGACATCCTGCTGGTCAGTGACTCGCAAGTGACCACCTTGCTCGGATACCACCGCGCGCCACACCGCAGGTCTGATAACGGTGGCCCTGGAATGGGCGACCACCGAAGCGGCTTCAGCACACCCGACCTCGTCCTGCCGGTGCCGGTTGGCACTGTTGTCAAAGACAGCGAGGGAAAGGTGCTCATCGACCTTTCCGAGCCAGGGATGACGTTCGTTGCCGCAGAGGGTGGCCACGGCGGGCTGGGCAATGCGTCCCTCGCCAGCACGAAGCGTAAAGCTCCGGGGTTCGCGCTGCTCGGTACTCCCGGTTTCGAGGGTGACGTCATCCTTGAACTTAAAGTTGTCGCGGACATTGCCCTTGTGGGCTACCCGTCGGCGGGAAAGTCCAGTCTCGTCGCAGCAATGTCTGCTGCGAAGCCAAAGATTGCGGACTACCCGTTTACGACGCTGCATCCGAATCTCGGCGTTGTTCAAGCTGGTGAAACGAGGTACACGATCGCAGATGTGCCCGGCCTGATCGAAGGCGCCAGCGAGGGCAAGGGCTTGGGTCTTGAGTTCTTACGACACGTGGAGCGCTGCTCGGCTCTCGTGCACGTGCTCGATTGCGCCACGCTCGAATCTGGTCGCGACCCCATCAGCGATCTCGACATCATCCTGAAGGAGTTGGGCGCTTATCCGGTTCCGGAAGGGCAGCTTCCGCTCTTGGAGCGACCCCAGCTTGTGGCCCTGAACAAGATCGATGTTCCCGAGGGTCGTGACTTGGCTGAGTTGGTGCGTCCGGAACTCGAGAGCCGCGGTTATCGCGTCTTCGAGATCTCCACGGTAAGCCACGAGGGTTTGCCTGCCCTCTCCTTCGCGCTGGCCGAGTTGGTGACGGCAGCCCGTGCCGCTGTCCCGCCGACCGCTCCTCGCATCACGGTGCGGCCGAAGTCCGTCGATGATGGTGGATTTCATATTCGCGTTGACGGCGGATCTGGCGGCGACGTTTACCGCGTCATCGGGGCAAAGCCTGATCGCTGGGTTGCACAAACTAACTTCACGAATGACGAGGCGGTGGGCTTTCTCGCGGATCGCCTCGCGAAGCTTGGCGTGGAGAGTGAACTTTTCAAAGCGGGGGCCGTTGCCGGTTCCACCGTCATCGTTGGCCCAGGTCAAGGAGTCGTCTTCGATTGGGAGCCGACACTCACCTCGACCGCCGAGTTGATGACCGGTCCGCGTGGAGCAGACACGCGCCTCGATGGTTCCGATCGTCCAACACGCAACAAGCGCCGCGAAGACTACTTCGCGCGCATGGATGCTAAGGCGGCAGCGCGCGCGGAGCTCATCCGTGAGCGCGAATCGGGCATGTGGACGGATGACGACGGTTTCGCGATCGAACGCGAGACAGACGCTGAGGAGCGGACCGACACAGACGGTCACCAGGACTGACGAGTCAGGACGCCCAGAGAACGTTCAGTTCACGATAGATTAGTGGGGGCACGCACAATTGATCGTGCTGCGCTAGGTGAATGGAGATGAAATGCTACTGCTTGCTATTGCTTCCGCCGAGGAGCAGGCCGCACCACTTGTGATGCCAAATTGGGCCTTTGCGCTTACTGCTTTCGTCGTTCTTTTCTTCCTAGGGGTCGTCACGTGGAGTTTCCGCGATGTGGCAAACCGCCATGCCCACAAAACCTCGAGTGACGCGCACCACGGTGCGGGCGAGCACGCGGGGCACTAGGGCTTCTCACTGTGGCCGTCGGCGAGCAGAAGCGCACTCGCATTGGCGTGATGGGTGGAACCTTCGACCCAATTCACAATGGTCACTTGGTGGCAGCCAGTGAGGTGCGACAGCATTTCGACCTAGACGAGGTAGTTTTCGTTCCCACGGGCTTCCCGTACCAAA
>JBDSUT010000242.1:0-3610 GCA_039927595.1 Terrimesophilobacter sp. | reverse complement strand
CTCGGTGAACCCAAAGTGGTTCAGCATGCCGGTGAGAATGCGGCGGTCGTTGATGCGCATCGTCACGCCGTCGATGCCCAGTGCGTCGAATGTTGCGAGCGAAGCTGTGATGAGTTCGGCCTCGGCTAGCCCCGTCGCGTCACCGATCACATCAATGTCGCACTGCACGAACTGCCGGTAGCGACCCTTTTGCGGGCGCTCCGCTCGCCACACCGATCCGAGTTGAATGGAGCGAAAGACGCTCGGTAGCTCCGCCTGATGGGTGGCGTAGAACCGGGTGAGCGGCACGGTGAGGTCGAAGCGCAAGCCCAAGTCGGCGAGATCGAGAGGGTCGGTGACGGCGGCCAGGTCATCCGAGGTCAGTCCGCGCTTCAGGATGCCGTAGGCAAGTTTCTCGTTGTCGCCTCCGAGCCCGGCGTGTAACCGCGAACTCTCTTCTACTGCGGGTGTTTCGATCTCATCGAAACCGTGCGCGCGATAGGTGTCGCGGATGATGCAGAGCACGCGCTCGCGCCGCGCCTTCTCGCCCGGAAGAAAGTCGCGCATGCCGCGCGGGGGGTTCACCTGTTGTGCCACACGTCGATTCTGGCACCTTCACGCGCTGGCGCGCGCATCGGACTATCCAGGGATAGCGGGCCGAGTAGCTAATGACTCAATACGAGCACGATGGTGCTGGATGAGCCGAGTGAAGGCAGCCGTCGACGCCACTTCATCGTTGTTGACTACGAGGTCGTACTGCATCCCGTAGAAAGCGTTCACCATGATGCGCGATTCGATCTCAGCATCCGAGGGGCTTAGCCCGAAAACCTCGAGAGATTGCCGCCCCACTCGCAACCAGGTCGCGAAAAGTTTGCGGCTGTAGTTGTATTCTTCTGGCTCCAACACTTCCATCATGGATGCCTCGAATTCGAGCCGCTGTAGTTGCCGATTGCGGGGCTGCATCGTCCATTCCCATGACACCGCAAGGTTTTGGAAGTATGCGTCGAGTGTTCCGGGGCTCGCCACGAGTCGTGCTTCGATTTCGAACTGACGAGACGAGATCTCGGCGACGATGTCAGCGACAAGCTCTGCGCGGGTGCCGAACTGGTACACGAGCGTGTAAGTACTCACCCCGAGAGCATTGGCAACCGTGCGAAAGGTCAGACTGGAAAGCGGCTTGTCAAGCAGGTAGTCAAGAATCTGCGTCAGCAGTTCTGACTTGCGCTCCGGCTCCGGTCTGCGGCTCATTTCATTATCATAACGGGTGTTTGCACAAACGAGTGTTATGAATTACAGTTTAAGTGTTGCAGTTGTGACTCAGAGTAGAGGATCCAGGGGGAAACTTTCTGACGCAAAAACAACCATCAACCACGGGTAAGGGAGTCCGATTCGGACCTCTACCGTCGGGCCAGAACATCGGCAACGATTCTCTGGACTAAATCTGAACGCGACGACGCGTGCGAGCTGAGCCGCGTTCAGGCACGGTGCCCACACCATTCGGGTTGGTGTGGGCACCACTTCTCGTTAACCGGGGTGTTTTAGAGCGCGCCGCCCGCGGCTGACGGTGCACTTGCATCCTCCCCTTCTCCCACGCTCTCGCGTGACAAATAGTTTTCAACGTCGAAAAGATTTTCGGCCCTCGTCATGATGGTGAGAAGCGTTGACATTGATGCCACCTCCTCCACCTGCTCCTTCAGGAACCAGAGCAGAAATTGCTCGCCCAAAGCATCACCCTCGGCACGAGCTGCTGCAAAAAGTGCCTCGATCTGTTCCGTAACCTGCTTCTCTTGCGCAAGAGCCAGCGCAATCGGCTCGCGCTCGTCGGCAAACTCATTAATCACAGTCTCGACACCAGGAATGATCACGCCCAAGTCGCGGTCGAGACGATACTGGACGAACATCATCGCGTGGTTACGTTCTTCGATGGACTGGCTGTAAAAGTGCTTCGCGAGCTGCGGCAGGTCATGGTTGTCAAACCAGACGGCGATCGCAATGTACTGCTGCGAGGCCGCGAACTCGTGGCCAATCTGCTCGGTAAGAAGCTGGTCAAAACTCGTAGTGGTCATGATTCAACGCTAGCCGCGAGTACCGACGTTTTCTAGCGAGGGAAGGCTGGCCTGCGTTAACTCTGTTCGGCCACACGGATGCTGTCTTGCACATTGCGCAGCGTGGTGCGCAGTGCGCGCTCCGGGTCGAGGCCTGTTGTACGAGCCGCGGCGACGATGGCGAGAAGTTGCGCGCCGAGGTCGGCCTCTGTCGCGGCGGCTGGTGCCGAGCTCTCCGCGATCTGCACCCCCACTTTCTCGGCGCGGCCCACGAGCTTGTCGGCGAGGGCGAGGGCGGGCATGCCCTGCGGGATGCCGTCGAGCACGCTGGTGCGGTGCGGTTTCTCGGTGGCTTTGAGGTCGTCCCACACGGCAACCACGTCATCCGCCGTCTGAATGCCCATGGCGGCTTTCGCCTCGGCATCACAAAACACGTGGGGGTGGCGGGCGATCATTTTGGCGGTCATGTGGGCGGCGACATCATCGAGGGTGAAGTTCTCTTCTGGCGTGTGCGCGGCAATGTCGGCGTGAAAGATCACCTGGTAGAGCACGTCGCCGAGTTCCTCGATGAGGTCATCGCGCGTGCCCGTCTCGATGGCATCGATGAGCTCGTGCGTCTCTTCGGTGAGGTAGCGCACGAGGCTCTCGTGGGTCTGGTCGGCATCCCACGCGCATCCGCCCGGCGCACGCAGCTGGGCGAGCACCTCGACAAGTTCGTCGAGTTTCGGGTTCGGCGGGGTGGGGGTGGGCTCGGCCATGCCTCATCTTTGCACTTCACCGAGTGATCGTCTGCTGTCCCAAATGAAGGAACGGGTGGGAGAACGCGCCGCAAGTGTTGGGATTGCGACGGCAACCGACGCGGATCTCCTTCATTTGGGACGGTAATGACAGGATGGGTGGGTGATTCCCGTCGATGCCCCCTACGCCCCCTGGGTGCTTGGCACCGTGCTTGTCGTGCTGCTCGCGTTGCTCACGTGGCGCGCGATCAGAAAGGATCGACTCGAGTTTCAGAAGTTCAAGCGCTTTCACTCGACGGAGCGCCGGCAGGAGATGTTTCGCAAGTGGGTGCTGCAGTCACTCGGATGGTTCGGTGGTGCGTCGCTCGTCGTGCTGGTGCTCGTGTGGCAGTTCATCCCCCGGATGCTGGCGCAGGTCGAAACGTGGCCCGCGATGGCCGCCTTCCGAAGCTTGCTCGCGTCAAGCGACCTCGCGGCCGGACTCATCGTTGGCGGTGCGATCGGGCTGTTCTTCGGCATTATTGCGGTGGTATTTTTGGGGCGAAATGCGACGGAGGTGCCAACGATTGGCGACATCCACGCCCTGCTCCCCCTCAACCGCGCTGAACTGAAGTTCGGCTGGGCGCTCTCCGTCAATGCCGGCTTTGTCGAGGAGTTGCTCTTTCGCCTCGCCATGCCGGTGCTCATTTTCGCCATCTTCGACAACGCGGCGATCGCGATCAGTGTGAGTCTCGTCGTGTTCGGGATGCTGCACGCCTACCAGGGCGTGGGCGGAGTGATCGGAAGCTTTCTCATCGGAGTGATCCTGATGGCCGTGTTCCTGGCCACCGGCAACATCGTGTGGCCGAT
>JBDSUT010000241.1:0-6016 GCA_039927595.1 Terrimesophilobacter sp. | reverse complement strand
CACCATCGCGCAGGAGCGGCAGCAACGCGGTGGTCACCCGTTTTACCGCCACCACATTCACATCAAACATGCGCGTCCAGTCCTCAGGGTCACTCTCTTCAACAGAGGCCACCCCGAAGGCACCCCCAGCGTTGTTGACGAGTGTGTGTACGGCCCCACCCAGTGCCAGAAAGTCGCGCAACGCATCCACCTGAGCCTGATCGGTGAGGTCAGCAGTGAACACCGTTGCGCCGGTTTCTGCCGCGAGCGCCTCCAGCCGATCCGTGCGTCGCGCCACCCCAATGACATCCCAGCCGTGCTGTCGAAGAAGCCGCACCGTTGCTGCACCAATACCTGAACTTGCCCCCGTAACTACCGCGCGACGCTGCACCATGTTCTTGCCTTTCACCGTGTGAGACTCCAGTCTGTCATCGCCGAACATTACGTTGTGTTTCTCCCAGAGTTACTCCGTGTTTCGCCCCGTGTTGCTCCGGCCGCTCACGGTTCCTAATGTCGAGAGAACAGGACGGCGAAAGACCGCTCCGCCTGAAACGAGGGAGCACCACAATGTCCGACGCATCAGCGCACTGGAAGTTCGAAACTCGCCAGATTCACTCTGGCGCGCGGCCAGACCCCGTCACCAACGCACGGGCAACCCCGATCTACCAAACGACCGCCTACGTTTTCAATAGCGCAGATCACGCGGCAAATCTTTTCTCCCTCTCGGAGTTCGGCAATATTTACACCCGGATCCAGAACCCGACACAAGACGTCGTCGAGCAGAGGGTCGCCGCACTCGAAGGCGGAACCGCCGCGCTGCTCCTCGCCTCTGGCCAGTCCGCAACAACACTGTCCATCTTGAACATTGCCGAAGCGGGCGACCACATCGTAGCCTCCTCGTCAATCTATGGCGGAACTTACAACCTGTTCAAGTACACGCTCGCGAAGCTCGGCATAGAGACCACCTTCGTTGAAGACCAAGACGATGCTGAGGAGTGGCGTCGTGCGGTCAAGCCGAACACAAAGCTATTCTTCGCAGAAACGATCGGAAACCCGAAGATTAACCTGCTCAACATCCGTTTGGTCTCGGATGCGGCCCACACTGCAGGCGTGCCCCTCATCGTCGACAACACGATTGCCACCCCGTACCTTGTGCGCCCACTCGAGCACGGAGCCGACATCGTCGTGCACTCTGCGACAAAGTTCCTCGGCGGTCACGGTACTGTCATGGGAGGCGTCATCGTTGATGGCGGAAAGTTTGCCTGGAGCGAAAACGTTGAGAAATTCCCCGGCCTCACCGAACCGGACCCCTCGTACCACGGTGCCAGCTACACGACGGTTCTTGGGGATGCCATCGCCTACATCATCAAAGCTCGCGTGCAGTTGCTGCGCGACCTCGGTCCGGCCATCGCACCGGCAAGCGCGTGGCAGCTCATCCAAGGCATCGAAACTCTGAGCCTGCGCATGGAACGTCACGTGCAGAACGCGCAGAAGGTTGCTGAGTGGCTTGAAGCTCGCCCTGAGGTCGCGTCTGTGTCGTACGCGGGCTTGCCTTCCAGCCCTTGGTTTGAGCGCGCGAAGACCTACTCCCCTCTGGGCGCGGGAGCCGTGCTTTCCTTTGAACTCAAGGGGGGCGTGGAAGCGGGACGTCACCTCGTCGATACCGTCGACTTGTTCAGCCACGTTGCGAACATCGGTGACGTGCGCAGCTTGATCATCCACCCCGCATCGACTACGCATTCGCAGCTGACGTCGGAACAACAGCTCACGGCAGGAGTAACGCCCGGTCTGGTGAGGCTGTCGGTGGGCCTCGAGAACATTGACGACATTATCGCCGACCTCGAACAGGCTCTGATCTCCTCGCGTGAAAAGGCCACCGCGTAGTACGGTAATCGCCTGGGCGGTGCGCCCGTGGGAGAAAGGTAAGCGATGGACTGGCAGACGGCAGCAGACTCTGTGCCCTCCGGCTTCATCACCGAGGCCAACATCCGCTCACTCCTCGGCAAACCTCCTGCAACGGGGGCTTGGAGAGATGGCGACCATCCCGGTGGCCGACTTTTCGCGAGACTGGGCTCCCAGCAACTGGAGTTTGGCGGAGAACTGCCGGCCGTACGCATCGCCTACGAAACCTGGGGAACGCTGAACTCGAACGCCAGCAATGCGATACTCGTGCTCCACGCGCTCACCGCAGATAGTCACGTCACGGGACCCGCGGGCCCCGGTCACCAGACCAGCGGGTGGTGGTCGACCATGGTCGGGCCTGGCCTTTCTCTCGATACCGACAGGTGGTTCGTGGTTTGCCCGAATGTGCTTGGTGGCTGTCAGGGGACAACCGGCCCGTCCAGCCCAGCGCCTGACGGTCAGGAGTGGGGTTCACGATTCCCGTTTCTGACGATTCGCGATCAAGTGAATGCCCAAGCCGCCTTGGCCGATGAGCTCGGAATTTTCCGGTTTGCGGCGGTCGTGGGCGGCTCGATGGGCGGCATGCAAGCTCTCGAATGGGCGATTAGTTTTCCCGAGCGCGTGGAGCGTCTCGCCGTGCTCGCGGCGCCCGCCCACAGCAACGCCGACGAGATCTCCCTCAACTCTGTTCAGTTGGAATCGATCCGCATCGATGAGCGGTTTCGCGGTGGTGATTACTACGATGCCAAGGATGGCGAAGGGCCCCACCGCGGTCTCGCGTTGGCGCGACGATTGGCCCTACTCACCTACCGGTCACCGCACGAACTCAATACACGATTCCAGCGAAGCTGGCAAAGCGATATCAACCCGTTGAGTGGCCATGGCCGATTCGCCGTCGAAAGCTATCTCGATTTCCATGGAAATAAATTCACGCGCCGTTTCGATGCAAATAGTTACATCACCTTGGTCAATGGGATGAGCTCACACGACGTTGGTCGTGCGCGCGGGGGAATCGAAGCAGCCCTCTCCACGGTGACCGCGCGAAGTGTCGTCGTCGGGATCGACAGCGACCGCCTCTTTCCCGTGGCCGCCCAGCACGAGGTTGCGCGTCAACTTCCGAACGGAATCGATGACCGAAATGCCGTGGTAATCAACTCCGAATTCGGCCACGATGCGTTCCTCATTGAGCATGACCTGGTCGGCCCAGAGGTGCGCAGGCTGCTCGAGTCCTGAAGTCGTAAAAACTCGAACGCGTGGGGACCACCGGTCCTAGTCTTTTACTCTGCGCGCAGGTGACGGCCGTCGTCAATGAACTCAGCGGTGAAGCCGCGATTGAGCTTGAATACGCTGAGCCAGGGTATGTCGAAATCGCCAAGTGTGAATTTATGGTGTCGCACCCCCATTTGAGGGGGTAAACGTGTGACGATGGTGCACGTGGAACTCATCTCCAAGGAACGCGATCGCCTTCTGCATCGCGCAACTCGCTTCATGGGCATAACAATGACGATCGTCACATTCCTTGGTTTGAGCATCCCCGGCATCGTTGACCCCACGAGTTTTCTCGCGATGGGTTTGCTCCTCGTATTGTTGATCGTCAGCCTGATGCGACTGGGCAGCAATCACGCGATCGTATGGGTTTTGCTCGGCCTGTCGTCGGGAATTGCCGTTTTGGTGATCGCGCAACTGCCTTTCGTTACCGAAAATCGCGAAGGGCTCGCTACAGTGCTTATCCCCCTTGCCGGCGGGACACTGGCCGTCTTCGCGATGGTCCTCACGCACACAGTGACGCGAGTAGTCATCCTCTGTGTCGCCTTCGGCGCGTCACTCTGGCTCATCTTCTTAATTGCGGGAACCGGCGATATTCTGGGGTTTGCCGTGGGTACAGTACTCGTTGGATGGGCGATCTCGACGTTCGCCGGAGTATGGATCACCGCGAGTATTCCGCGTGCCGCCCGTCGCATCCACAGCATTGGGCGCGCACATCGTGCTGAACGTCAAGCCTCCGAAACTGAAGCCCAACGGCGCCAATCCGCTCGATTGCTTCACGACACTGTGCTCGCCACGCTGACGCTCCTTGCTCATTCCGGGGTCGGGGTTACCGCATCGGCTCTGCGCGCGCAAGCGGGCGAAGATGCGCAACTGCTTCGCCAATTGCGACTCGGTGGCAGTGGCAATCCCCAAGATTTAGCTCCCACCTCGACGGGATCTGTACCGATCACTTCGCCTGACGATGCGATTCTTGGAACAACTCTTGAGTCCGTCAAACAGCGTTTTGGACGGATGGGGCTTGAGGTCAGTTGGCATGGCACTGGCCAGGTTTTGCTCCCGGGCGATGTTCTTGACGCTTTTCTCCTTGCGCTTGCCGAGTGCCTTGAAAACGTGCGGCGTCACGCCGGAGTCACGGAAGCCCACGTCACGATTACGGATGACGAGACAACGGTACGGGCGATGGTCACTGACTCTGGTATCGGCTTCGACGTGAAAGACATCGATTCTGCTCGGCTCGGGCTCAAAGATTCGGTCATTGGAAGGCTCGGAGAAGTGGGGGGAACAGCACGCCTGTTCTCCTCCCCCGGGTCCGGAACCACTGTGGTGCTGGAGGTGCCGAAGTGAGCGGATATGGCAGGCCAGAAGAAAACACCTTGGGCACCATCATCGGTAAACGAGGCAGGCCCAAGCCGTCATCCTCCCCTGCTGCACGCGCTCTGCGTAAAGCGAGCTCCGGTGGGGCGAGCGTCGGCACTGGGTTCCTTGGTGTTGGGGCCGGGATCGCCGCCGCCATCGCTGTCATGGGCGGTCTCGTTCTCTTTGCGTCCCGATTTTCTACCTACCCCAACGTTTTGCCCGCAGCATTCGCGTGGCTATTGCTTTGTCTCATGCTCATCATTGTTGGCGTGATCATCTCGATCGCGGGCGAGCGAATGCCCCCTTGGCTATTTGCAGTCTTCCTCGTATCGCTCGCGGTGGTTATCGCTTTGGATTTCATCGCCATTTGGCCCCAACACAACATTGGCGCACACGCTACCGCGTCGGTGATTGCTAGCTATGGATTGCTCGTGGCCGTGACGCTCCGGCCGGCAAAAGAGATCTTCATCTCGCTAGGAGTCGTCGGCGCAGTCTTTGTGGCTGCCATTCTGCTCACTACACCGCTGACTCGGGAAAACTTGCCTGCGCAGCTCGCGATTATTGCTGCGGCACTCGCGCCGCCGTCATTTGCAACCTGGCTCGTCGTCTATTTTCGCAAGATAGTTCAACGCGAACTCGACCGCGTTCTGGTGCAGAGCACAGTGTCTGCGCCTCGATTTGCGGTCGGGATGATGGCCTCGGAGGAGCTCGCACGACTGGACCTTGCCGCAGAGGAGCTTTTTGATTCCGTCGCCAGTGGCCGGGCCAAACTTCCACTCGACCCCAAAACTGCCTCGCTTGCAGCATCACTCGCAACCGAGCTTCGGCTGCACCTCATCGAAGGTCGCCGGGAGACCTGGCTCTACCACGCAATCACTGAATCAGAGCAGCTAGGCAAATCCGTCACGCTGTCTGATCCAAGTAGCCTTGCCGGTCTTCTTGAGCCCAAACAACGCGATGCTTTGCTCTCCAGCGTGTGGCTTCTCGTCACTGAAAAGTCGCAGGACCGAGCAACTGTTCACGTTACGCTGGGCCCGGTGAGCGCCGCACCTCGCGAGAGCCATGACAACATGGTGACGGTGCCCATCGCGATTGCAACCACGGGCGTTGCGCGTAATCGTGTCGACCCCGCAACGTGGGGATATCTTGCTCAACTTGGCGCTCACACCAACTCGACCGAAAATTCGAGTCTGCGCGTCGAGATCGATTGTGAGGTTGCGAACCCCGCAGACCAATACCATGCTGAACAGACAGTTCAAAGATAGGGGCAAGAGCCGTGAATAAAGTCGAAGCACCCATCAGACTCGCATTGGTCGATGACCACAAGATGCTTCTCGGGGCACTCACGGAGTGGATCCGTGGCGCTGCCGCTGACATTTCAATGGTTGCCGCGGTCACGACGTGGCCAGACTTGCTCACGCATCCCGAGTTTCCGGTCGATGTCGTCTTGCTTGACCTCGACCTCAAAGACAACTTGCCAATCTCGTTGAAGATTTCAACCCTGAAGACT
>JBDSUT010000240.1:0-4271 GCA_039927595.1 Terrimesophilobacter sp. | reverse complement strand
CCGTGTTCATGGCGCATTCCACCGCAACGCCACAGGTCTCGCCCTCTCCTTGACGTGCGTGACCGTCGCCGAGGCTGAACATGGCTCCTGGAACATTCACCCCGAGGTAACAAGTCGTTCGTGCGCGCATTTCGGGAGTGTCCATGTTTCCCCCCCAGTTACCGGGCGCCAACGCCGAGCGAACTTCGCCAAGCGCCGGGGCAACACCGACTGTCCCGTGCATTGGGTCCATCGGCAGCGGCAGTCGGAGATCGCTTCCGAGGGCCTGGAAATGCACCAGTCGCTTTTCGGCGTCAAGTTCGTAGAACCACGTGTTTTCTGGCAGGGGCGCGTTGAGCAGCGCAGTGTCATGGGTTCCCGTCAGCGCACCAAAAAACTCAATTGTGGTGCTCACAGCCCAGTCGAATCGTGGTTCAATGCTGACGAAGTGGATGGCCAAGGTGTCGCCGGGCTCCGCACCTTCAATGTAGAACGGCCCTGTCTGCGGGTTCAGGTATCGCGGATCAAGAAGTGCAGATGGCTTCGCTCCGACCTTCGTTACCAAACCCGCGAAACAGTCCAGAGTAGATGTTGAGACTACGGTTCCCGGCTTAAGTTGAGCCTTCGGCTCTGCGCCGCCGAAGGTATAGACGAGTGTGCTCAGATCAACGTCTGCCTCAACGTCGAATTTGAAGGTCTCCATTGTTGTCATACCTCCCTGGTGAGTTCAGAGTCTGAGCTCGTAGCCACAACTGCTCGATTCCGCCTCTTGGCTCCCAGCTCAAATGTTTGAATCAAACCGCCCGGGCGCAAGGCGAGCATAAAGATCAGCACAATCGCGAGGAGGATTTCGGTCATGCCGACAGTTCCGAACGGAAGAACGCCACTAAGACTGAACGAATTCTCCATCGCCCGGAGTCCCTCAGAGGCGATCGTCACCAACAGCACACCGATTGCGGTTCCGGTCACAGTTCGTGGCCCTCCCACAATCAGCATGGTGAGCACAATGAAGGTCTGAGTCATATAAAACGAACCCGGCTGAAAGGAGGTGATGAAATGAGCCCACAGCGCTCCAGACATCCCACAAATGAACGCGGAGATCGTGAAAGCAAGCCAGCGCACCTTCACCACATTGATGCCGATGGCGGATGCCGCGTGAACGTTGTCGCGCGACGCCCGCAGCTTCATGCCAAGCGATGACTCTTTGAACAAGAAGGCCACAACGAGGATCATTATCGCCCAAGTGACTGCTGTCCACAGGTCGGTGTACTTGAGCAACCCGAAGAGCGTTCGGGGGCCATTGGTGACTGCACTCCACTGTGAGAGAACAACGTGCACGATAACCAGCAGCGCAAACGACGCGATCGCGGAGGCTGTATCAGAGAGCCGCATCAAGGGGTAGCCGACGATAGCCGCAAAAATCGCAGCAATCAAGGCACCAGACATCATTGCGGGGAGAAATCCCATCTCGATTCCAGCAAGCGCAGGATACAGGTCGGGCAGGGCCATCGCCTTCGCGGCAACCGGTATCGAGAACACCGCCGATGCATAGGCGCCTATCCCCATGAAGCCAACGTGGGCAAACGACAGAAGGCCGGAGTTCCCCATGAACATCTGAAGCCCAAGCACCATGATCAGCATGATGAACATGACCGTCACGATGCGGTCAAGTAACGGAATGCCGAGGAAAGAGGTGATCAGTGCAAGCACTCCAAAGACAACAATCATCCCGATGAGTGGTACGAGTTTTCGGCCGGCGGCGGCGATGGAAGGCATTTTCATCAACCAATTCTTTCCGTCGCGAAGCGACCCTTGACAATTCCCTGGGGTCGGAAAACCAGAACCAAGATGACCACTGCGAAGATGACTGCATCGCGGAATGCAAGCATTTCCTGCGGCAAGAGGAGTTGCAGAGCGATCGTGAGAGTGCCGAGGAAGAATCCACCGACGATGGCGCCGGAGAGACTATTCATCCCACCCACTACGATCGCGATGAGCGCAATCAGCAAGGGGGCCATGCCGATCGTCGGAGACACTGATCCAATCCGGCTGATCCAGAGGAACCCGGCAATTCCAGCCAAAACGCCGCTAATGGCGAACGCCGACACGATCACATTGTCTGCGCGAACACCGAGCAACTGAAGCATCCGAAAATCGTCTGCGGCCGCGCGTAAGGTGATCCCCAGGCGAGTCTTTTGCATTAGAAGTAACAACCCGAAGAGGGTGATGGCGCTGACGATGATTACCACAACATTGGACATAGAGATCTGCACTCCACCCAGGTTGATGTTGTTGTAAAAGAACAACGGAACGTCAACAGCGCGGGCACGCGGTGAAACAATGACCAGAGCCGAGTTCTGCAGCAACGTGCTGACCGCAAAAGAAGTAATCAACATCGCGTTGATCGAGTTAGAACGAACAGGTCGGAAGGCGACTCGTTCCGTCAATACGCTTGTTAAGGCAGCAACTAGGACCGCAACGATAACGACGACGACGAGCGGCAGAATACTTCCCTGCAGCACAAACCAGGTGTATCCGGCCACCATAATTAATTCGCCGTATGCGAAGTTGACCAGTTTGAGGATGCCGAAAACCATAATCAACCCGAGAGCGAACAACGAGTAAACGCTGCCCAGACTTACAGAGTTCAAAACGAATTGAAGTACACCGTCCACGCTAGTTCTCCTTCTCGGCCCGAGGTGCGCCGCCGAGGTACGCAGTGGCGATGTCGATTGAGCTCATGATCTCTTGCGGGGTTCCGTGGGCGGTCAGCGTGCCGGTCGTCAAGACGTAGGCGCGATCGGCAAGAGCCATGGCGCGTGTCACATTCTGTTCGACAAGGAGGACGGTAACTCCTTCCTCATGGAGTTGTTTAATGATTTCGAACATGAGATCCACGAGCGTCGGAGACAGACCCAACGATGGTTCATCGAGCATCAGGAGTCGTGGTTGCGAAAGTAGCGCTCGTGCGATTGCGAGTTGCTGTTGCTCGCCTCCAGACAGCGTTCCTGCGCCCTGGCGCGCGCGCTCTTTGAGAATGGGAAAGCGGTCAAAAACTCGTTCCAGCTCAGAGGCAACCGATTTCTTGTCCCTTACGAGGTAGGAGCCAAGACGCAAGTTCTCTTCAATCGTCAAGCTGGGAAATATTCCGCGATCTTCGGGCACGAGTGCGATCCCTCGTCGCGCAATGTCGGCGCTGCGTCGCGTGTGGATCGGTTTCCCATCGAAGACGATCGAGCCGGACGAGGCCTTGTGGACCCCGGCGATTGCGGAAAGCGTAGTGGTCTTGCCGGCACCGTTCGAGCCGACAAGTGCTACCAGCTCACCTTCCTCGACACGGAGGTCAAGTTCTTTGAGCGCGGTGATCGCCCCGTATTGAACGCGGACGTTGCTCAGTTCGAGGAGACTCATAAACGCTCCGTTGTTTGGGGTCGGGCGGCCGTCTCAGTGCCCGCCGCCGCCTGACTGCCGAGGTAGGCTTCGACAACTGTCGGATTGGCGCGGATCTCGTCCGCAGTTCCCTCCGCAATCGTCTTTCCTTGATTCAGCACGTGCAACCGGTGACAGAGACGCATAATCAGGTTCATGTCGTGGTCGATGATAAACAGCCCGCAACCAAATTTCTCTGGGATCGAGGCCAATTGCCCGAGCAAGTGCTCGCTCTCTTCCTCATTGAGACCCGCCGCAGGTTCGTCAATGAGCAGGTATTTGCACCCGGTCGCCAACGCCCTCAGTATCTCGACGATTCGTTTCTGGCCGTAGGAGAGCGCATCGGCGGAAACATCGCGAAGGTTCTCGATCTCGAACAGTCGGATGAGATTGTTGGCGACGGCCGTTGCCTTGCCTCGGCGATGGCCCACGCCGAGAGCCCCCAGTTGGACGTTCTCGAAGACAGTCATCGTGCCGAACAAGCGCACGGTTTGAAAAGTGCGCACCAGCCCTTGCTTTGCGATACGACGGGGGGAAAGCGCAGTGACGTCTCTCCCATCTATTCGCACAGTGCCAGCGTTGGGTTTCAGCGCTCCGGCAAGCACGTTAACGAGGGTCGTCTTGCCCGAGCCATTGGGTCCGATCAAACCGACGATCTCGTGCCTGCCCAGCGAGAGGCTCACCTGATCCAGCGCGCGGAGTCCGGCGAAGTTCATCACTATGCCGTCTACAGCGAGCCTCTCGCTAGTGTGGGTCTCACTCATGCCGCGGGAACCCACTGCGGAGAAATCCATCCGAGGAACTTCGGTACACCCTTCTCCAGGGTCACAATGGCGGCCTCCTTTTGAGGCTCGTTTCCATTC